>JANOIK010000491.1:0-4857 GCA_031407585.1 Planctomycetota bacterium
AGCGAAACCCTTCGCATGGCGACCCTCGGCCTGCGCAACGTCGCGGTGACCATGCTGTGGACCAAGGCCAACGAGTACAAGAAAGTTGAAGACTGGACCGCGTTCCGTGCGACGCTCGAACAGCTTTCGAGCCTACAGCCCTACTTCGTGAAGGTGTGGCAGTACCAGGCGTGGAACCTCACCTACAACGTGTCGGTGGAGCTGGACGCCGTGGACGACCGGTTTTACTACGTGAAGCAGGGCATCAACTATCTGAAGAAGGGCATCGTCCACCTGCGCGACAACCCCACGCTGCTGGACGACTTGGGATGGTTCACCGGCAACAAGGTGGGACGGGCCGATGAGCACGAGAAGTACCGCGCGATGTTCCGGCTGGACGACGAGCTGCATGCGCCCGACGCGGCGTCGGCGGATCGGGATAATTGGCTCGTCTCGCGGGATTGGTACGAGCTGGCCATCGACGCGGTCGACTTGAAACAACAGCCCCTCGGCACGAAGAATCCGGTGACGTTCTTCGATTCGCCGGCGCGCTCGCAAATGAGCTTTGCCGAGGCGATCCAGGAAGAGGGCGTGCAGGTCTCGCGGTGGCGCGGCGCCTGGGAGGAAGGCGGTCGGTTGTGGGGCGAGTACGCCCGTCGCGACATGCCGACGGCACTTTCCGGGGCCATCATCCGCTTGGAAGACCAGGAAATGTGGCAGCAAAAGGCGAAGGACCTTACCCAAGAGCTCGAGGAGCTGAGCACGGGCGTGGCCGCCACGCTGCGGAAAGAAGCCGTGGACTCCCTTTCGGAGCGGCAGCAGGCGCTCTTGGCGGCCCCGCCGACTGCACCGACGCCCGAAGAGACTGAACTGCAGAGCCAGGCCGAGGCGGCGCTCGACATCACGTCGCTCGAAATCGCCACGCGCATCGGTAAGGACCACCCGAAGCTGGCGGCCAAGGCGCGGAAGCTGGCCGTCGACATCGCGGACGCCAACGACCGCGCCAACTCGATCGACATCGACCGCGACGTGGCAAACTACGAGTACTGGAAGACGCGGTGCGAAATCGAACAAACGGACGAGGCGCTCAGCGCGCGCGAGATGGCTCGCGACGCCAGGCAGGCGTTCAAGACCGAAGGCGATCTGGAACGCGCGCGCGAGCTCTACGAAGAGAGCTTTCGTCAGTGGGCCGTCGCGATGGAGAAATTTCCGGCGATGAGTCCCGACTCGACGTTCGGCGACGACCTGATGGAGTTCGTGGACGACTACCGCGAAGTGCTCGACCAGCTCGACCTGCGGCTGTCGGATAAGGGCGTTGCCGAGCAGTTCTCGCTGTGGAAAGTCGTCGAAGCGAACGACAGCGAGCACGCGTACGTCGATGATCTCGAGAAATACTACGGCCGCTCGACCGGCGTGCCGGAAGGGACGAAGCCGGCGCTGAATCCGGCGGATTTGCTGAAGTTCTAAGCAGGTCGCGCCGCCTCAGCTCGCTTTGAGCTTCGTGAGCTCGCTCTGGAGCTTTTCGATTTCCGCCTGTAGGCGGGCCGGCTCGCCCGGATCGTCCGGCTGAGCCTTGGCGCCGGCGAGCTGCTGCTGCAGCGCGGGCAGCTTCTTTTGGATGACGTCGATCCGTTTTTTGATCTTCTTGTCCATGGCGTCTTGGGCGCGGCGACCGCGGCATTTATTCGGATTGAGAGATTTTTGGTTGGACGACTTCGGGCGGGCCTGGCTCGTGGAGCATCCGCATCGTGGCGCCGATGACGACGATCGCCATCACGGCCGTCCACGCGACGCGAAGCCAACGCAAAATGTTGCCTCGCGCCCGCTCTGCCAGGCTCGATCTGCCGGCCACGACCGCGGCGATGAACATCACGGCGAGGCCGAGCAGAAACTTGATCCCAAAGAGCATGTGATAGGTGGAGGGCAGGGGCGTGGCGCCGGGCAGCTTGGCCGCCTTAATGTAGCTGATGTAATTCAAAAGTCCCGTGGCGAGCAGAATGGTCGACGCCGCGGCGACCCACCGGGACCAGGTTTGCCTGCGATCGGCGAAGCAGGCGTCGGGCCCGGACGCGGCCAGCACGCTGCGCATATAGAACAGTCCGCCGCCCAGGATGATCGCGCACAACACGTGCAGCGCCCGGCTGGCGATGCGCAGGAGCATGGCGCCGTCCATGAGGGGCTCGCCCGCGGCCAGCGGCAGGGCGTTGACCAGCGGCGCGGCGAAGGATTCCAGTAGCGAGAACGTCATGTGGGCCTTTCAGCGGGCAGATGCGGTGCGATCGTTCGCTCGATGGTAAACGGCGCGGGCGACTTCGTCCACGGTCCGCGGGGTTAGTTCCCTGAGGCGTCCAGGGGCGGCGAAGTTTCGGCGAGCCAGCGTCGGGCCGCGGCGATCGCCTCGGCCGGCGTGGCGAGCCGGCCCTCGAGCTGCTCCGCGCGCAGGTGGTCCAGCAGCGCGGCGAAGTGCCGCCCCGCGGGCAGGCCGTGCGCGATGAGGTCGTCGCCCGTCACCAGCGGCGGCGGGTTCCACTGCGAAGCCGGGAGTTCAAGCGTGGCGCGGCAGTGCGCGAGGCCATCGTGATCGGCCGGCAGCCTGGCGGCCGCGAGGGCGAGCAGCTCGTGCGCTCCCTCGTGCGCGAGCACCGGCTGCAGTCGCGGCCAGGGCAGGGCGCCGGCGTGCTCGACGTCGGCGATGTGCGCCAGCAGCCACGCCATGCGGTCAATCTCGCGATTCGACAGCTTTAGCCGGCGGCCAAGCTTGCGCGCTTCGGACGGGTCGACCATGCCGTGCAGCAGCGCGGCAAACGCCAAGGGAAACTCCGCGTCGGCGAGCCGCTCCAACTGGCCGAGGGCCGCCTTCCACGCCGCGTCCTCGGCCTCGGCATGCGGCGCGAGTGGCTGCAAGAGCGGCGCGAGCAGGTCGGCCGCGGCGAGCAGCTCGATGCCGCGGCGCCGGCTTTCGTGCGTCAGCATTCGCCGCAACTCGGCGGCGATGCGCTCGCCGCTGACCGCGGTCACCTCGCTCGCCATCGAGCGAATGGCGGCGAGCGTTGCGTCGTCGAGCGCGAAGTCGTACGTCGCCGCGAACCGCACTGCGCGGATCATGCGGAGCTTGTCTTCGGTGAAGCGGCGCTGCGGATCGCCGATGGCTCGCACCAGCCGCGCCTCCAGGTCGGCGACGCCGCCGACATAGTCGACCACTTGCTCGGCCACGGGGTCGTAGAACAGGCCGTTGATTGTGAAATCGCGCCTCTGGGCGTCGTGCTCGGCGTCGGTGAAGGCGACCGACTCGGGGCGGCGGCCGTCGCGGTAGTCGCCGTCGGTGCGAAACGTCGCGACTTCGATCGGCTCCAACGGCTTCGCGCCGAGCACCGTGATCACGCCGAACGAGGCGCCGATCGCGAGCGTGCGGCGGCGGCCGAACAGCTCGCGCACCGCGTCCGGCAGCGCGCTGGTGGCGACGTCGTAATCCTTGGGCGGCCTTCCCAGGAGCTGATCCCTCACGCACCCGCCAGCCCAAAGCGCCTCGTGCCCGGCGTCGCGCAGCTGCCGCACCACGGTCAGAGCGAAGTCACGTTGTTCGGCGGGATTCATGACGGATTCGCGGTTACCGCGGCGATGGCGTCTGTTATGCGGTCGATGCCGCGGCGCTGGGCGGCCGCGTCCCGCGTGAGCGTGTGCGTCACGCCCGGGTGCAACAGCACGAGCGTGCACTCGGCCAGCGGCTCGCCGAGCGCCTGCTCGCATGCCAGACGGTACGCGAGCATCTGCAGTTCGTACAGCCGGGCCACCTGAGTGACCTCGCCAGGGGCGACGCGGTTCGTTTTGTAGTCGATGAGCCGCCACCGGCCCGCGGCATCCTGGTACAGGCAATCGAGAAAGCCGTGCAGATAGGGCCCGCCCGTCGCGTCGACCCCCGGCGGCCAGCGGAGCAGGAACTCCAACTCGCGGCGGACGACCGGGGCCGCGGCAATCTCCGCGGCGAGCGGCGTTTGCAGGAATCGCTGGATCACACGAGCGGCCTCCGCCGCGGCGTCTGCCGGATTGCGGTCGATCAACTGCGGCGCGAGGAAGTCGCACAAGCGGCGCACATCGGCGGGCTTGTGAAAATCGACGCGCTCAAGCACCGCGTGAACGAGCACGCCAAAGTCACGCCCCCCGGCGACGCCGGCCGGCTCAATGCTTGCATCGTCGCGATCCGCCAATTCGACAAACTCGCCATCCTCCTCCTCAAACGCCGCCTCGGGCGACTCGACGCCGTCCACCGGCGTCAGCGCCCCGGTGAGTTGCGAGAACGAAAACCGCCGCCGCGCCGAGGCATCTGCGGGAATGGGCAACGCCTCTCGCGGCAGTGCCCGCGCGCCGCCCGCCGCCAACTCGCGCGTCTTGGCCACTAGCTTGTGGAGATCCGCTCCGCGCGGCAGATCGGCCAACGCCGACGCGACTTCGGGCCGCTCCGTGATGACGTGAACTGCCGGGGCTTCGTAATCCAGCGGCAGCGTGCCACGCAGTTCGCCGTCGGCAAGGCCGATGCGTGCATCGACCAGTTGCAGCCAGTCGCTGCGCGGAGCGTCGAGATCATCAATGCTGCTGGAAAGGATGAGCCGATCAGCCGCGCGCGTGCACGCCACGTAGAACAGGCGCTTACGCTCTTCGAGATCCTCGACCGCTTCGATCCGTCGATGCAGGTCGTAGCCGATGCTCCCCTCGCGCTCGGCCAGCGGCACGAGCGGGCCGAGCCTCTCGTCGAGCACCGGCCCAGCGCCGCCGGAATGGCGCCGCCGCTCCAGGTCTGGCAGCACGACCACGGGGAATTCGAGCCCCTTGGCGTAGTGAATGGTCATGATGCGAATGACGTCGCCGCCGTGAGCCTGCGTC
>JANOIK010000500.1:0-1574 GCA_031407585.1 Planctomycetota bacterium
GGAACCCATCGTCGCGCCGGCCCAAAATTTCCAGATACAGGTTCAGCTTTGCGGGAGCAAAAACCTCCCAAACCGATCCCGTGCAGCGAGCACGCATCTCGACGCCCCACATTCCCTGAGGGCTTTTTCGCGGCCGACGCCAACGTGGCGGCGATCCGCAGTAGTACGATCGGGCCGCGGTTGCTGCGCAGGCCGCCTTGCCCCGGAATTGGGACTTCGGCGGCCGCCCACGGCGGATGTCACATCAAGGATGAAACACGCGACGTGCGAGCCGTGTCTCGGCGTACGCGCGCGTGTCGGAGTCACTCGCTTGGAATCGTAAGATTAGATGCTGGAGAATTTTAGTGCAGATTTCCGTGAAGGTCAACGTAAGCGCGTTGCCCTGAACCGTGAACGAAGTGCCCTGCGCCGAATCAGAATGAGACAACGAGTCGCGGGGCGCGACCGCGGTGCGAGCTTTCCGTCTATTCGCCGAGCAATCCCGCCGCAATACGGCGAATGTCGGCCTGAACGGCCTCGACGTCCCGCGCCGCGTCGATCACATGGACCGAAACCCCCATCTTGCGGGATTCGGCAAGGAAGCCGGCCCGCAGTTTCTCCCGGTAGGCGTCGCCGCGGCTCTCTACGCGGTCGAGCTGCCGGCCGACGCGGGCCAGGGCGGCGACGGGGTCCATATCGAGCAGAAACGTGCAGTCGGGCGTCACGCCGTCGACGGTGACCTCGCCCACGCGACGCACCGCGTCGACCGCGAGCCCCCCCGCGTGCCCCTGATACACGACATTCGCCAGGAGGAACCGATCGGACACCACAGTTCGCCCGGCGGCGAGCGCCGGGCGAATGACCTCGTCGACCAGTTGAGCCCGGGCTGCCATGTAGAGCAGCATCTCGCTACGCGGCCCAATCGGCGTCGTTTCGTGGCTGGCAAGCAAGATGCCGCGGATTTGCTCGCCGAGGGCGGTGCTGCCCGGGTCCCGGCACGTCAACGGCTCGCTACCCCGGGCGGAGAGCCATTCGACGAAAAGCCGCAATTGCGTGCTCTTGCCGACGCCATCGATGCCGTCGAAGGAAAAGAACATGGCGGGGAGCGGAGCAGGGGGCAGGGGGCGTGGAGCAGGGAGCTAAGTGCGGATTATAGCGTCCCCAATAGGCGGGCGGCCACGCCGTCCGGGGACCGCGCGGCTCAGTCTTCGTACATCCGCTGCATGTTCTTCGCCCGTTGTCCCACGAGGCGGCGGAGCTTCGCCGGCCGCAAGACCTGCGCCTGGTCGCCGTAGCCAAGCACCCACCAGACAATTTCATTGAGCCCCGAAACGGTCGCGTGGTAGTCCAGCGAGCCGTCCTCGCGCGGTTCTAACCGTTGCGTCTTGTGCCAGGTCACTTCGGCGACGTTGCGGGCGACGAGCGGCGAGAATCGCACGACCACGTTGAAGTCCGGCCCAGGCTGCGGCATCAGGTTCCAGGCGTTCGCCAGGTACCGTTCCACGCTGAACCCCCGCGGCATCGCATACTTTTCGTTCGTGGTCGTGAGCGACGTGATTCGCCCCAGGTTGAACGTGCGCGGCTCATTGTGCAGC
>JANOIK010000502.1:0-2400 GCA_031407585.1 Planctomycetota bacterium
GCCGTCTTGCCGACGCCCGCCTCGCCGAGCAGCACGGGGTTGTTCTTCGTGCGGCGGCACAGTATCTGGATGGCGCGTTCAATCTCTTTCTCGCGGCCGATCACCGGGTCGAGCTTGCGCTGCCGCGCCAGTTCCGTGAGATCGCGGCCGAAGCTATCGAGCGCGGGCGTCTTGCTCTTGGAGCTCTTGGAGCGCTCGCCGCCTTCTTCGCGTTCACCGCCACCCCCGCCGCCGCTGCCGCTGCCGGCCCGACCGCCGCGGCCGCCGCCGGACTCTTCGCCTTCGAGGCCATGGCCAAGCAGGTTGAGCACTTCCTCGCGGACTTCTTCGAGCTTGAGCCCGAGGTTCATGAGCACCTGGGCGGCAACGCCCTCTTGCTCGCGCAGCAGGCCGAGCAGGATGTGCTCGGTGCCGACGTAGTTGTGGTTGAGATGCCGGGCCTCTTCCATCGAGTACTCGATGACCTTCTTGGCCCGCGGCGTCTGCGGGAGCTTGCCCATGGTGACCATGTCGGGCCCGCTCTGGACGAGCTTCTCGACCTCGAGGCGGATCTTGCGCAGGTCGACGTCGAGGTTTTTCAGCACGTTGGCGGCGACGCCGGAGCCCTCTTTGATGAGGCCCAGCAGCACGTGCTCGGTGCCGATGTATTCGTGATTGAAGCGCTGCGCCTCTTGATTGGCCAACTGCATGACCTTGCGAGCGCGGTCCGTGAACCTCTCGTACATGGAAGTAACTCCCGATGAAACCACTCGCCGCCGAAACTGACGCCCGCCGGTCTAGGGCTTAGGCCGCCATTCTGCGGTTTGTACCGGCAATTGTCGTTCCGCTCGTGGCTTGCCTGGCACTGTCGTCCAAGCTTGCCGTTGCGAGCGAAGCTCCCATCCCGGTGACCTTTGAATCCCCCGATGTCTCGGTCTCGTCTGTCTTTACGCTAGCGGCGGCGATTCGTTCGCGCTCCGCCGCGATCTCGAACGCCCAGGGCGCCGCCGTTTCCAAGCACTCCAACCGGTCGAGCTCCTCGCGGGCCGCGTCCAGGCGTTTCTCGTGGCGCCAGAGCGTCGCGAGCATCAGCCGGGCCTCCGCGTCGCGTGCGTCGAGCCGGAGTAATTTTAGCAATCCCTTTTCCGCAGACACCCAATCCCCGGCCAAATACGCGGCCTGCACCGTCCTGTACTCTTGGTCACTCCGCGGGTCGCGCTGGTCGTCGGCTTCGCCCTCGCCCGCAGACCATTGGGCGAGCAGGCGACGCCACTCGGCGCGGCCGTCGAACCACGCGACCACCCAAATCACTGCCAACCCGGCGAGCGCGATCCCTCGAACTTCCGCCGGCAACCATTCGTCCCACACCAGCATTGCCGCCAGCAGGACGTTTGCAAGTGCGGTGAATCCTACAGCCAGGGTCAAGCCGACCCAAGACCCCCGCAGCCACACCTGGGGCAGGCCGGGCCAGAGGTACGCGGACCAGTGGAGTCGAGGTTGCGGCACGAGGGTGATTCCGCGTCGAGCTGTTGAACGTTTGCGCCGCCCCGCTTACACGCGGGCGCAGGCGCGCACCCCGCGCATCGGCGCGGCGACCCCCAAGGATAGGCCGCCCGGGCGCCGATTCAAGCCAACTGCCGTGGCCGTTAAGGGTTACGGCCGACGGCGGCGATTCTTTCGATCCGCGGCGCCTGTCATTGTGGGAAGGAGGGGAAGATAACGATAATGACGGTTTGGGGCGAGATCGGTTTGGCGTCGCGTTGGACGAAGCCGGAGTGAACCCATCATGAACCGAAATATCACGCCAGCAGGAACAGCTACGAACTTTCGATTCAGTAGCCGGCGACTTCTTGGCGTTATCACCCTCGCCGCCATTCTACTGGGCTTGGGCTCGGTGTTTCATTTCACGCTATTCGGTTATGTCGTTGTTCTCCTACCGCTGTTGCTGATGCATACCTTTTGGCCGCTTCTCCCGCAGTGAATTCGGTTCGTGGCCGTCTTAGGCTACGTCGGCCTGCTAGCATGGTCCTTGACGCCGGACATCCAATAGGCCGCCATGAGTTCGCATTCGATCGTACGCATCCTAGACGCCTCCCTGAACCGCGCCGCCGAGGGGCTTCGCGTCGTTGAAGACTATACGCGGTTCGTCCTCGACGACGGGCATCTCACGGGCCTACTCAAGCAACTGCGCCACGATCTTGCCGCGGCGGCAGCGTTGGTCCCCGCTGCCGAGAGGGCGGCGACGCGGGATACGCCGCACGATGTCGGGACCGGCATCGCGACGCCGTCCGAGTCAACCCGCATCGACGCCTGGGCTGTCTGCCAGGCGAGTCTTGAACGCACGAAGCAGTCGCTCCGCAGTTTGGAGGAGTACAGCAAAGTCGCGGCGCCCGAGTGGGGGGCGGTTTTCGAATCGCTTCG
>JANOIK010000514.1:0-1683 GCA_031407585.1 Planctomycetota bacterium
GCCTGCTCGGGCGACATGAACAACGGCGACCCGGTGATCGACCCTTCTTGCGTAAGGCCCGCGTCCGTGGCGTCGGACAGCGGCTTCGCGAGGCCGAAGTCGAGCACCTTGGCAACGTCGAAGATCCCGCCCCGATACGCGCAAAAAATGTTTGCCGGCTTGAGATCGCGGTGGACCAGGCCGTGGCCGTGCGCCTCGGCCAGGGCGTCGCACACTTGCCGCATGAGATAGACGAGGCGTGCGGGCGGCAGCGGGCCGGCGCGTTCGACGAGCTCGCCCAGGTTGTGGCCGGGCAGGAACTCCATGACGTAGTAGAATGTGCCGTCCTCGGTGCGACCGTAATCGTAGATGTCGATCGAGTTCCAGTGCGAGAGCTTGGCGGTGGCGCGGACCTCGCGCTCAAAGCGCGCCAAGACCTGCGGATCGCCGGCCTTCTCGGCGCGAATGACCTTGACGGCGCAGGGGCGCTTCATCATTTGGTGCTCGGCGAGATAGACGTCGCCCATGCCGCCGCTGCCGAGGAGCTTCTTGAGGCGGTACTGACCGAGTTGCTTGGCGGCGAAGGCCTCGCGGCGCAGGGCGTTGATTGACTGGACGCCGACGACGCCGGTGAGCGCCGCCAGAGCGATCTTGAGCGCTTGCTCGGTGAGAGCGCCGCGAAACGCCGGGCTGTCAACGAGCTTAGCGAAGGATTCGACCTGCCAGTAAACAAAGAGGTTGAGCAGGATCGGGGCGGCGGCGAGCGCGCCGATGACTGCCGCGGCCCGCTGCCACGTGTTGGGGATGAACAGCGAGTAGCAGAAGATGAGCAGCATCCAGCCGGTGATGATGGCTGTGACGCGCGGGTAATCCGGCGTGGTCGCGGTGAACTCGAGCTGCGTGTAGTTCAACGCGAGGAAGAACAGCGCCGGAGCGCCGAACACCGCCAGCTCGGCCGACCGCAGGGTGAAGTGCGAGAGGTTGCACTGGGCACACAGTCTCCACGCGAGCGTGCCGAGCAGAGCGGTGACCGCGAGGTGTGCATAGAACAGCGGGCCGAAGGCGTCCCAGTCCGTTCCCATCATGGCGTTGACCAGCGACCAGACGATGAACGCGGCGAAGCCGGTGAAGAGCAACACCGCGACGATCCGCAGCCGGCGCCGCAGCAGGGCGTGCGTCTCGCTGCTCATGTGCGGCGTCGAGCCGGCGACGAGCGCAATCTTCGGCTTCGCGGGAGCGGAGCCGCTGCTGAAATCAGGGGCGGCAGCTATTGCGGCGCCGTTGAGCGCGTAGCGTGGCGCTTCGATGGTCTCGGCGTCGGCGAATTCGAGATTGTCGGCGGCCACGAAAGGCGCCTCAGCGTTTGGCCACGGGTGCAGGCGAGACCGACGCCACGGCGCCCAAATTCCGTGGCCAGGAGTCGTGCGCGGCGTGACTCTTATCTTACGCTGCCAGGACCAGCGGGGGCAGGGGGAAGTTCGGGGCCCGCCCCTATGGGTATTGGTTCGCTATTTAGAACGGAGGCTCGACTTCGTCTCCCGAGATCGTTGTGAACGCTTTGAACACGGCCTGGTCGATGCTTTCTGCAATGAACGTGACGTGCCCGTCCACGAAGCCGGCGAGAAATCCGCCCGGAGTGATCCCGCCCAGGCCGGTCATAGGCGCCGTCTCGTCCATCTGCCAGTCGGCAGGCTGGGTCCAGGG
>JANOIK010000549.1:0-35921 GCA_031407585.1 Planctomycetota bacterium
CGAGGACCAGGAGGCGGGCCAATGTGACTCGAAGTGTCATGCCGAAAATCACCGTTCGTTCCTCGAAGTATCATGCCAGCCGCCGAGCAGCACGCGGCTGAGCGCGTGCGTGGCGAAGTACGTTGCGACGCCAGTGAGCGAGACGAGGGCCAGTGCCGCGAACATCAGCGGCGTGTCGAGCCGATCCTGGCTAGTGAGAATCGTCGATGCCAGGCCCGGTTTGTCCATCTGAGAAGCGACGACGAACTCCGCGACGATCGCCCCCACCAGGGCCAGGTTGGCCGAGATTCGCAGTCCTGCGAGAAAATACGGTAGCGCCGTCGGGGCGAGCAGCCACCGCAGACGCTGCCAACGGCTGGCGCCGTACAGGGCGAACAGGTCGGACAGCCCGGCATCGGCGCTGCGCAGGCCGGCGGCCGTGTTCGACAGGATCGGGAAAAACGCGACGATCCAGGCGCACACGATTTGGGCCAACCATACGCGGTCGTAGCCGATCCAGAGGACGATGAACGGCGCCACTGCCACGAGGGGCGTGACTTGCAGGATCACCGCGTAGGGAAACAAGGTCGCCTCGACCGTGCGGGAGGACGCGAACAGTGCCGCGAGCGCGACGCCGGTTACCACCGCGGCGGCGAGGGCCGCGAGCATTGTAGTCACCGTGACAAGCCATGCGGCGCCGAGCGCTCGCCATTGGTCCGCGAATGTTTTGGCGATGAGGCTGGGGGGCGCCAATTGGTAGGCGGGGATTTGCTTGATGCGGACGATGGCCTCCCAGCTTCCCAGTAGGATGAGGCACAGCGCGATTGGCGCCAGCCAAGTTAAGAGTTGATGCCTGCGCTTCGTGCCGGTGCGAATCTCTGAGTCCCTCATGGATCACCCCCCTCCCCAGCCCTCCCCTCCAGGGGGAGGGGGCCGGAGGAATCCGAGGGGGCGTGCATGGCTCTCTGGAGTGCCGCGGAAACCAGGCGGCAAAGCTCGATGTAGCGCGGCGTCGTTCGCAGGTCGCTCGTGCGTTTCTCCGGCAGGTCAATCGCCACCTCCTCGACGATCCGCCCCGGCCGGGCCGACATGACCAACACGCGCGTTGAAAGATACACGGATTCGAACACGCTGTGCGTGATGAACAGCGCGGTCCAGCGGTGTGCTCGCCACAGAGCGTGCATTTCGTCGTTCAGCGCCTGTCGCGAGATTTCATCAAGCGCGGCCAAGGGCTCGTCCAGCAGCAATAGCCGCGGCTCGGTTACCAATGCGCGGGCCAGGGATGCCCGCATTCTCATACCGCCTGAAAGCTGCCGCGGATATGCTTGGGCGAATTCCGTAAGGCCCACCAGCGCGAGCGCTTCGTCGACGCGCGACCGCCCGTCGCGGCGATTCACTCCCGCGATGCGCAGCGGCAGATACGCGTTCCTCCACACCGTGGCCCACGGCAGCAGCGTGGGGTCCTGGAATACGCACCCCAGGCGCTGTCGACCCCCGCCGGGTTGGTCGATTCCCGGCCGCCGCACGACGCCGTGCGTGGGCGCACTGAGGCCCGCGATCATTCGCAGCACGGTGCTCTTGCCGCAGCCGGACGGGCCGAGCAGGCTTACGAATTCTCCGCCCGCGAGCGAGAAGTTGACCCCCGCGACCGCCACTCCGCCATGGGGATACGTCTTACCCGCGTCGACCAGTTCCACCAGCGGCTCGGCCATCATGGCCCTCAGCGTAACATACGCCGCTTTCGGGCGTACATGTCGGCATCAGCCGCGGCGACCAACTCGTCGATCGTCCAGTCGGGCGAGGTGGGCGTCGACCAGCCGATGGTGGCCGAGAGTTTCAGAACGATCTCGCCGACAGATACGGGCGTTCGCATGGCGCTGTCGAGCCGGCGGAGCACCGGCTCGACTTCGTCGGCCGTTGCGGCGCCGCGAATCAGCAGCACGAACTCGTCGCCGCCGTACCGCGTCGCGAGGTCGCCCTCCCGAATGCAGTGGACCAACCGCGACGCCACGGTTCGCAGCACAGCGTCGCCGACCGCGTGGCCGAAGGAATCGTTGACCGCTTTGAAGTGGTCGAGGTCCACAAACAAGACGGCGAAGCGCGCGAGTTCGCCGGCGGAGGAATGGCGCCACGCGGTGGCGCGATCGGCCACGGCACGGCGGTCGGGCAATTCGGTGAGGGCGTCGAGCGGCAGAGGAGACGATTCCTGTGGGGCCCCGTAGAACGACAGAAGCACATGCGGGCCGAGCGTTCCCTCCAGCCGGGTGAATTCGATCGAAACCGGAGGGTAGGAAATTCCGCACGAGGGAATTGACGCGACGATGGGCCCCGTAGGCACACCCGCGAGGCACCGCTTTAGCGCCTCGTCCAGAGCGGGCTCAGCAGCGAGTAGTTCGAGACCCCAGGGGCCGATGTCCGCGGCGCCTAGACCGTCGGCGAGCCACGCGGTCACGGCGGGGTCGGCAGCACAGATGCGGCTTTGGGCGTCCACCAGGCAGGCCCCAAGCGGCACGCCAGTTCGTTCACGCGTCGGACCAGCCGCCGCGCAAACGCCGTTCTTGGGCATGGCGTCGGCGAGATTCATGTCGGGACCGAAAGGAAAGGGATACGCGGTGGGCGCCCGTAATGAAGCAAATCGCGGCCCAGCCCTCGATGTACGCGATGGCCCGGAAAAATCATGAAAATCTAGCAAATAGATTCGACTCGCATAATCCGCTCATTATAATCGGACCCGTACCCGCCGCCAGAAATGGCGACGTGTATGCCGCTTGTGGGCTTTGCGCCCCGCAAGCGACGGAGCCTTCGGCGCGCGAGCTTCCGCGCCGGATTGAGCATGGAAACTCACCCTGTCGAGCGCAAACCCCGCCAGACATGCATGCCGATTGAAGACGCTCCATCAGGGGCGCCGACCAGCGTGTGATCGCACCCCACCGGGATCGCGATCGCATGCGGGACGACGATTGTTGATCGGCGTTGCCCAATAACCACAGAGAAGAGCAAGACGGCAAAGCAGCACATTGCTGCTTACGGCCACGCTACCGGTCTGGACGGGGACGAACGTTCCCGGTCGTGCCGGGAGCTAGCGCAGTATTCGTTTCGGCGGCGTTTCCGCGGTTCGACGTCGGGGTGTGTTCGTGGCGCGGAAACTTGGCAGTTATCACCAGCAGTGCATCAAAGATTCCACCATGAAGCTGAAATCCGACGAACCCCAACGCCGACTTCACGCGCGGTTGTTCGCGCGGCGAAACGCCCCTAACGCCGACTTCCTGCTGTCTCACCGCGACTTCCGCTTCGCCGCTGAGTGCGAACGGATGCGCGTGGATCGCAATGGCTCGGCGCTTTCGCTGTTGCTCATTCGGCTGCCGCGCACCAAGGCGACAGTGGCCGACGTGGAGTTTCTTGCGCGCGTACTGGAAGGCCGGCTGCGCGTCACGGACACGCCCGGGTTTCTGGACGATGGCCGCATCGGCGTGCTGCTGCCGGACACTTCGCCCGAAGGCGCGTGGAAGGTGGCGAGCGATGTTAGCGAAGTTTACCCGCCGGGGCCCGATCGGCCGCAGTGCGATGTGCTGGCCTATCCGCAGCGGCGGCATCGCGACGGCCATTCCCAGGGCGATGGCGACGAAGCCGAGGCCGCCGATGTGACCCCACCAAAGGAAACGCCAGAAGCGGAATCGAGCGAGTTCTTCTTCGCGCGGGCCATGCCCTTTTGGAAGCGTGCACTCGATATTTTCGGGGCGTCGTTCGGCCTGTTCGTTTCGTCGCCTGTCGTGCTTGCCGCGGCGGCTGCGATCAAACTATCGTCGCCAGGCCCGGCGTTTTTCGTCCAGGAACGCGAAGGTCACGGCGGTCGCCGGTTCCTGATCTGGAAGCTGCGGACCATGTGTCTGGATGCGGAAGCTCAGCAGCAGCGACTGTTGGAGCTGAGCCACCAGGACGGCCCCGCGTTCAAGATGTACCGCGATCCGCGGACGACCAGAGTCGGTCGATTCCTGCGATGGTCGAGCATCGACGAGCTTCCGCAGCTGTGGAATGTGCTGCGGGGCGAGATGTCGCTCGTGGGGCCGCGTCCGTTGCCGACGCGCGAATCGCTGGCCTGCCAAGGGTGGCAACGCCGGCGGCTCGATGTGAATCCCGGCATGACCTGCACGTGGCAGGTCGTCGGTCGCGGGAAGGTGCGATTCGACGACTGGGTGCGTATGGACCTGCGCTACGCCGCGCGGCACACCATATGGCACGATTTGAAGCTTGTATTCGTCACGCTCCCGTCGTTGATCTTTCAGCGCGGAATTCGATAGCCGATTCCCATGCACAGCTCACTCGACAACTCGGCGAGTCACGGCCGCGGCGCCAAACGCCCGCGGCTGCTGATCACGGCGTACCACTACGACCGCGCATTCTCGATGGAATCGCGGTTGTCGTGGCAGCGCGCGCAGCATGCTGCGCGCGAGTACGAGGTAACGGTGATTTGTGCACGGGGCGATGCGGCGGAGCAGGGTGGGGCGGCGAACGGCGGCGTTCAGTCGGTCGTGCTGCCATTCGACCGCGTCGAGCGGGCGCTCACGTCGTGGGGACCGTCGTATTATTTAGGCTATCGCCGGTGGCACCGTCGCGTGTTCGGGCTGGCCGCGCGGTTGCATCGCGAGCAGCCGTTCGACCTGGTCCATCACGTGAGCTTCTGCGGCTACCGCGAGCCCAGCGATTGTTGGCGTTTGCCTGTGCCGTTCGTGTGGGGTCCCGTCGGCGGGACACGGCCGTTTCCGATGCAGTTTATTGGGCAGCTCGACCTGGGCGCCGCGATTCGTGAATTAGCTCGCAACGCGGTGAATGCCTGCCAACTGCGCTTTGATCCGCGCGTGAGGAAGGCTGTCCGCACATCGGCGGCCATCCTAGCGGCAAATCGCCAGGTGGCCCGCGACCTCTCCCGGGCGTTTGGCGTTTCGCCAACGGTGCAATTGGAGACTGGCGTGAGCGAAGTCCGCGAAACGCCCCGTTCGCCGCGGGCGGTCGGGACGCCGCTGCGACTTCTGTGGGCCGGCCGTTTGCGGTCGTGGAAGGGCCTGCCGCTGTTGCTGCGCGGCCTCGCCCAATTGCCTGCGGAAACCCAATACACCCTACGTGTTCTTGGCGAGGGCAAGTCCCAGGCGCGCTGGAAGCGGCTTGCCGAGCGCCTCGGCGTTAATCAGCACATCGAGTGGGCCGGGTGGCCCAAGTATCCCGAGCAACTCGCGCACTACGAGTGGGCGGACGCGTTCGCGTTCACGAGCCTCCGCGATACGTCGGGGACGGGGCTGCTCGAAGCCTTGGCGGCCGGGGCGCCGATCATCGGCATCGACCACCAAGGCGCCGCCGACATCATGACCAACGAGTGCGCGATGCGCGTGCCGGCGACGACCGTGCCGGCCGCGATTCAGGGATTTCGCGACGCGATCGCCCGTCTGGCGAACGACGCCGAGCTGCTAGCGCGACTCAGCGAAGGCGCCTTGGAGCGAGCCCGGTCGTACCAATGGGGCGAGCAGTGGGAAGCGACGCGGGAGATTTACCGCCGGGCTTCGCTCCGCGGCGCCAGTGTTCGTGCAACTTCCGAACCCGGCGACGCGTTGAGCGTTGTCGCAACGCGCAACGTTGAACCGTGTAGGACGCCCGTCGGGGCCGTGTAACAAACGTGCGTAAGTGCGAGTGAACTATGAAAAACGATGCAAATGACGCCGCCGGAGTCTCGGAATTCGGCCTCGGTAATCTGGCGACAGCCCTGTTCCGGCATAAGAAGAAGATCGTGCTATTCGTCGCCGCGATCGGCGCCCTGGGCGTGATGATCATCATGTACGCCCCGCGTAAATACCGGTCCGAGGCGCGGCTGTTCCTGCAGGTGGGCCGCGAGAGCATTCGGCTCGACCCCACCGCGACCACAGGACAAACGCTGGCGCTGCAACAGAGCGGTCGCGACAACGAGATCGCAACGGCCCTAGACGTGCTGCGCGGGCGCGCCATTCTCGAGCTCACGGTTGACAAGCTGACCCCCGAGATCGTGCTCGGCCAATCTGGCGGCGGAAAGGCGAAGCCCAACCCGGTCGCGGAAGCGGCCCTCGCACCCCTGCGGTACGTGGCGAAAACGGTGCGGAGCATCGATCCGATTTCAAAGCGCGAAGAAGCCGTAATTCAAATCATGCAAAACTTCGCCGTCGAGGCGGAGCACGACTCGACGGTCCTTTCGCTGACCTACGACGCGGACACGCCGGCGCTCGCCCAGGAAGTGCTCCACGCGCTGGTCGATGTATATCGGCAGGAGCATGTGCGGCTGCACCAAACGAACGGCTCGAAGCCGTTTTTCGAACAGCAGCGAGATGAACTCCAGGTCCAGTTGGTCGAAGCCGAGACGAAGCTGCGGGACGCCAAGAATCGCATGGGCTTTTCGTCGATCGACGGTCGCCGCAACACGCTGGAGACGCGTCTTGGCGCGATTGAGCTCACGCGCAACGGGGCGATCCAGTCGATCGCTTCCGCTCAGGCGCGCATCGCGTCGCTCAAGACGCAAACGGAAGATCTGCCGGAGCGGATGCAGATCACGACGAAGTTGACGCCAAACACGGGCGCCGACGCCTTGCGATCGCAGCTTTACACGCTCCAGGTCGAGCTCATGAACCTGGAGGCCAAGTACAACCCGGCGCACCCGCTCGTGGCGTCCACGCGGGCGCAGGTCGACGAGGCCCGCCGCCTGGTACAGGGAGAGGACGAGTCGCGCGAGACGACCATCGACAGCCTCAACGACAATCGCCGCACGCTGCAGTTGGAGCTCGCCAAGGCCGAGACGGGGCTTGCTGGGTACGAGGCGCAGCTCGCCGAACTCGACAAGCAACGATTGACGACGATCGCCGACCTGCAGCAGCTCAACGATTACGACGTGGAGCTGAAGGACATGGAGCGAACGGCGACGCTCGCTCGCAACGATTTCTACGGCTACGCGAGCGATCTGGAACAGGCGCGCATCGACGAGGCGCTCAATGCCGCGCAAATCCACAATGTGGCGGTCGCTCAGGACGCCACGTTAGTGGAGAAACCGGTGAGCCCGTCGAAGCTCCTGGTGGCGGCCATGTCGATGGCTCTCGCCGCCGCGGGCACGACGCTGCTGGTGTTGGGCAGCGAGAAACTCGGCTCGCGCGTGCATGCCGAGGCGCAAGTCGAACAGATTTTGCGACTGCCGGTGCTGGCGACAGTGCCCGAAGGGCGCGCGTACGCGGCTGCGGGCGGCAGTCGCTGATTGTCGTGCACGAAGGATTGTCACTCTTTTCAATTGGGGCGGGTCGAGAACATGAACGAAACTATCAAAACGGCGAATGCGGCGGCGAAGCGAGCTGACGATCTCGAGGTGGGCGAGCCCGATACGGTGCGCGGGCCGCAACCGGCCGCTTGGACAGCGCGTGAACGGACCACGGCCGAGAAGCGCGCCGGGTCGGAGCCGTACGACGGTCTGCTGTGGCGGCTTCAGGCCCGTCAGTCGTCTGAGGCAAACAGTGCCGTGACGCTGGGACTCATCTCCTGTGAACGGCGGGCCGGGGTCACGACCGTGGCCGCGAATCTGGCGCTCCGGGCCGCCGAGTTGCAAATGGGCCCTGTGCTGCTCGTCGAAGCGACGAGCACGGGCTCGTGGCTCGCCAAGAAATGGGGCCTGTCCGCGGCGCCGGGGCTCGCACAGCTCCTGTCGGGCGAAGCCAGCTACGCCGAGTGCTTGCAGGGCGGGCCCGCGCCGCAGCTTGAGGTGCTTCCCGCGGGAACCGTCGCCCGTGGCGAGACAAGTGTGGTCGAACTCGGCGCCGTGGAAGCTCTGCTGGCCGAGGCGTGCGCCGATCACCGGCTCGTGATCTTCGATCTGCCGCCCGCGGACCAGTTGAATCAGATGTTGCTGCTGGCCAAGCAGCTCGACCAGGTATTGATGGTGGTCCGCTCGGAGTCGACGCGCAAGGGCGACGCCCAGCGCGTCGGCGATCGGCTGCTCGACGATGGCGTGCCACTGGCCGGGGCGGTGCTCAATCGGCAGCGCTCTTACGTTCCCCGCTGGCTGAAACGATGGCTGTAGCGATCCCAATTCAGAATCGAGCGTTTGCCAGCGCACGGCACGCGGCCGACGCTGCGCCGCAAGCGGTCACTTGGACGACGCGCATCGTTGTCGCGCTGGCCCTGGTGACGGCGTTTTCGTACGTCGGCCACTCGCTCAAGGCGAGCGTGGACATGGCCGAGCGGAGCCAGCTCAATCCGAACAAACTCGAAAATCGGTTTGCGGTGCGGCAGTCGTCCACGCAAACCACGTCCGTGATCGGCTTCGTCCTGCTGGGCGCCACGGGGGCTGCGTGTTGGAGCTTGGCGCCGCGCGGCCGGCGGCGGTGGAACTACGCGCTGCTCGCCTGCGCCGGGGCCTACGTCGGCTGGTGCTTCGCGAGCATTCTGTGGTCGATCGAGCCGCAGTTGAGCATTCGCAAAGAGGGCATCCTGGCGCTCATGCTCATCGCGGCCGGCGGGCTCGCTGCGAGGTTTGAGCTTGAGGATCTGCTATGGATATTCATCACGGTGCTCGCGATTTTCATCGGCGTGGGCTTCCTCGCTGAGATCTTTCACGGCACGCTGCGCCCGTGGCGGAGCCTGTACCGGTTTTCCGGCACGATCGACGCCAATGATCAGGGGTTGCAGTGCGCGCTGCTGACGCTCGCCGTCATGCTGTCGAAGTGGCCGGGGCCGCGGGATCGCCCGTGGCTGCGCGGCGCACTGATCACGATGGGCCTTTGCGGGCTGTGGCTCAGCAAGTCGCGAACCACGCTGGCGGCGTTTGTCGTGGCGGCGGCGATCGCCCTGGTGCTACGGGCGCGGGGCACGCGTCGCTGGGTGGTGCTGGGCGTGTGCCTGATCGCGGCCTGCGTGGCCGGCATTCTCTACAGCTTCGTCTCCGTCTCGGTGATCGGCGAAACGGCCGGCGTCGCCGCCATGGGTCGCGAAGATGACATCAACACGCTCACCGGACGCCTGCCGCTGTGGGCCGAAGCGTGGAAGGCGGCCATGCACCGGCCGTGGTTCGGCCACGGGTATGGCGCCTACTGGAACTCGAAACACGTGCTGCTGTACTCCGACATGTTCATGTGGCAGATTCCGCACGCGCACAACACGTACATCGACCAGGTGCTCGCCGTCGGCGGAATCGGGCTCGCGTTTTATGTGCTGTGGATTCTGGCCTCAGCGATGGTCGCTTGGGCTCGCTACGAACGGTCGGGGCGCACCGTCGAGCTGTTTATCATGTGCCTGTTGGTGATGACGCTGGTGCACGGCGCCACCGAATCGAAAATCCCGGGCGCCGGCGTCGGCGCCATCATGCAATTAACCGCCCTGGCCGCACTCATTTTGCGAGCGCCGCTGGGGCGAACGGCAGCGGATGCCGCTACGGCGTCGGTAGTCCCCTCTCAGATGCGCCCGACGCCGTGGCGGCGCCCGAACGCGACCTGCCGGGAAGCATGGCCCCGGCGAGTGCGCGCCTCGCCGACTCCCAAATAAACGCGGCCGCCCGCCGCGCCGCAGACTCCAGAGAACTTTCCGTGAACGCTCCATCTGAAAAAGACATTGCCATTTTGACCGCGTGTCATAATCGCCGCGAGATCACGCTGCGCGGGTTGCGGTTGCTGTTCGCGCAGCAGATTCCCGCTGGCTACCGCATGCGCGTGCTGCTCGTCGACGATGGCAGCTCCGATGGGACGAGCGAAGCCGTCCAACAGGAGTTCCCGCAAGTGACGGTGATCCGCGAGGACGGGTCGAACTTCTTCTTCCACTCGATCTACGTGGCCTGGAACGCCGCTCGGCCGGCGGACTTCGTCCTCTGGTTCAACGACGACGTCGGTCTGCGGCCCGACGCGCTGCAGTCGCTCGTCGCCGTCTACGAGGCGGCGGGCGATCCCGCGGCCATCGTCGTGGGCGGGACCTGCGATCCGCTCACAGGCAAGACATGCACGGGCGGCATCCTGCGCGAGAGTTGGCACAAGGGCGAAGTGATGACGCCTACCGCCGAGGTCCAGATGTGCGACTCGATGAACGGCAACATCGTGCTCGTGCCGCGGCAGGCGGAAGAGAAGATCGGCATGATGGATCACCGCTACACGCACATGTTCGGCGATGCCGACTACGGCCTGCGAGCGCGGAAGGCTGGCGTGCCCGTGCTGCTGGCGCCGGGGCACCTCGGCACGACCGAACTGAACCGACTCAAAGGATCGGTCCTCGACCTGAAGCTCAGCTTTCGCGAGCGCTGGAATCTGCTGTTTGGCCCGCGGGGGCATCGCCCGCCCGACCAGTGGTGGGCGTTCGTCCGAGCGCACGCGCCGCGGCCCAAGTTCTTCTATTGGCTCGTGCCCTACGCGGCATGCGTCGCCGAGGGACTGTTGGGCAGCAAGTTTAACCTGCGGCGAGACATGCGCCGGCCCGTTGAGCGCGTTTACGAGTGATTCAAAGTTCGAGCGGCCGACAGCGCCTAGCAGCTTTCATTTGCCTTCCGTCATGACACTTTCCTCCTTCAACCCGATCGCCGCTAAGCGGACCGTGATGGCCATCGCCGATCGTGGGCTGTTGGGGGCGGTGACGTTGCTCACCTCGATCATGCTCGGTCGCTGGGGCGGACCGGGCGAGTTGGGACTGTTCGCGGTCTTCTTTCCGTTGGTGTTCCTCGCGCTGGCCGTGCAGGAGTCGTTCACCATCGCGCCGTACAACCTGCTCGCGGCCGGGCGGGGCGACGGAGAGCAGCGACGCCGTTACCTCGGGGGCGTGCTGGCCGACACCGCAATGCTGGGCGGCATCGTCGGCGGACTTTTCTTGGCGTGCGCCGCCGCAATGTGGGCGTTGGGCTGGTCGCAGTACGCCATTGTCGCGCTCGTATTGGCGGCATCAGCCCCGTGCATTTTGGTTCGCGAATTTGCCCGCCGCGTGGTCTACGCGGATTTTCGACCCCAAGCGGCGATGGCGATCAGCGCCGGCGTCAGTGCCCTGCAACTCGCGATCATGGGCGTCTTGCATGCGTTCGGCCAACTGAATGCTGCCACCAGCTTCGCCGCGATGGGGGCGTCGAGCCTGATCGGCGCCATCGCGTGGTTTGTCGCCGATCGAGCCACCTTCAAATTCGGCCGCCACGACGGCGACCGTTGGTATCGCGAACACTGGCTGCTCGGCCGCTGGCTACTCGCTGGTCAGGCCGGCGAAATCGTGCGTACCTACATGCTGCCCTGGCTGCTGCTGTACGCCGCGGATAAAGCGACCGTCGGCATCTACACCGCCTGCTCCGCCGTCGCTGCCCTGCCCACGCCGCTGCACGTGGCGATCAGCAACATGCTGGTGCCGCAAATGGCCGACGCGGAACAGCGCAGCGGGCTGATCGAAACCGATCGCCTGGTGCGCAAGGCCACGTGGTGGCTCACCGTCTCGATGGTCGCCTTCGCCGCGGCCGTGATCCCCGTGAGCGCCCATCTGGTGGGCTGGATCTACGGCGCCCAGTTCACCGGCACGCAGCACCCGCTCATCGTGCTGGTCATTGCCTGGGCGATTACCGGGGCCACGCTGCCGGCCGCGCGAGCGCTGCTGGTGATCAAGCGGGCGGACCACATGTTGTGGTCGCAGCTTGCGGGGATCGCGGTGAATCTGCTGCTGGGGGCGCCCATGTTGTGGAAGTGGGGCATTACCGGGGCGGCCTACGCGGCGCTGCTTGGCACGATCGTCAAGGGCGGCCTTGGCTGCTGGTGGTACGCCGTCGGCGTCCGCCGACTCATTGCCGAGCAGGGGCCGAGCGAGCAGCCGCCCACTTCGCAGATTGCGACGCGGCACGAGCGGTCCGAGCGATCGTGGAGTTCCAGTCCCGGCGACCTAGTGACGGAGGCCGCGCCATGAAGGTCCTCCTCTGCCACAGCTACTACACGCAACGCGGCGGCGAAGACCGCTCGTTCGAGGAGGAGCGCGAGCTGCTCCTCGCGCACGGCCACGAAGTAGTCCAATACGTGCGCCGCAACGAAGACATGAACGCCATGGGCCGGCTGCAGGCGGCCGGCACGACGCTGTGGAATGGCTGCGCGGCAAAGGACGTAGCCGGCCTTGTTGCAAGCGAGCAGCCCGACGTCGTTCATTTCACCAACACGTTTCCGCTGATCTCCCCCGCGGCGTGCCGTGCGGCCGGCCGCGGCGGCGCCGCCGTCGTGCAGGCGTTGCGAAATTACCGGCTGCTGTGCGCCAACTCGTATCTCATGCGCGACGGCCGTCCGTGCGAGGATTGCATCGGCCGGGCGGTCCCGTGGCCTGCGATAGCCCACCGGTGTTATCGCGACAGCGCCGCGGCGAGCGCCGCGGTCGTCGCCATGCAGACGCTGCACCGCGCGCTGGGCACGTGGCGCCGGCACGTGGATGCCTTCTTCACGCTCACCGAGTTTGCCCGCCAGAAGTTCGTCGCTGCCGGACTGCCTGCCGAGCGGGTTCACGTCAAAGCCAACTCCGTGCAGCCCGACCCGGGCGTCGGCGCGGGCGCCGGCGGGTACGTCGCGTTTGCCGGGCGCCTTTCATCGGAGAAAGGCGTGAGCACGCTGTTGGAAGCGTGGCGATCGAACCCCGACTTGCCGCCGCTAAAGATCGTGGGCGACGGTCCGCTGCTGGGCGAAGTGACGGCGGCGGCGCGAGACGACCGCCGCATCGAATCGTTGGGGCATGTCTCGGAAGCCGATGTGCAACGCATCTTCGGGGCGGCCACAGCTGTTATCGTGCCGTCGTTGTGGTACGAAACATTCGGTCGCACGGTCGCCGAGGCATTTGCCGGCGGAACTCCGGTCGTTGCCTCCCGCATCGGCGCTCTTGCTGAATTGGTCGACCAAGGGCGCACAGGTTGGCTCTTCAAGCCGGGCAACGCGGCAGAACTCGCCGCGGCAGTCCGAACGGCCGAAAAAACGCCGCCGGGCGACCGTTCTGAAATGCGAACCCGCGCTCGAACCGAATACGACCGCCGCTTCACGCCGCAGCACAACTACGCGCGGCTGATCGAAATTTACAACCTGGCAATCGCCTACGCGGCGGCGCGCCGCGCGAAGCGAAGTCCAGCGCCGGCGCCACGAACAAATGTGAAGTCTTTGGATGAGGCGGCTATCTGTGGAGTAATGACATGAGCGTTGCCATCATCACTGGATCCGCGGGCCTGATCGGCTCCGAAGCCGCCCGTTACTTTGCCGAGCGCGGGCTCGACGTCGTGGGCGTCGACAACGATATGCGTCGCCGTTTCTTCGGCGACGAAGCCTCGACGCGCTGGAATCAGGAGCGACTGTCGAGCGACCTCGGCGCCAGCTACACGCACGAAAGCATCGACATTCGCGACGGTGACGCAATCGACCGCGTGTTCGCGCGCTACGCGGGCGCGATCGAGCTGGTCATCCACGCGGCCGCGCAGCCCTCGCACGACTGGGCCGCCCGCGAGCCGCAGACCGACTTCTCGGTCAACGCCGTCGGCACGCTGAACATGCTCGAAGCGACGCGGAAGCACTCGTCCAAGGCAGTGTTCATCTTTACGTCGACGAACAAAGTCTACGGCGACGCGCCCAACCGCCTGCCGCTGGTCGAGTACGCGACGCGGTGGGAGATCGCCGAGACGCATCGCTATGCCGGCGGCATCGCCGAGGACATGTCGATCGACCAGTCCATGCACAGCCTGTTCGGCGCCTCGAAGGCCGCGGCCGATCTGCTCGTGCAGGAGTATGGCCGGTACTTCGGTATGTCGACCGCGTGCTTCCGCGGCGGCTGCCTCACGGGCCCCAGCCACTCGGGCACGCAGCTTCACGGCTTCCTGGCCTACCTGATGAAGTGCGCCGTCACCGCGCAGCCCTACACCGTCTTCGGCTACGAGGGCAAGCAGGTGCGGGACAACATCCACAGTCACGACCTGATTCGCGCGTTCGACGCCTTCTTCCGGCATCCGCAGTCCGGCGCCGTCTACAACATCGGCGGCGGCCGCGCCAGCAACTGCTCCATGCTCGAAGCCATCGGCCTGTGCGAGCAGATTTCCGGCAACGACATGAAGTGGACCTACGCGGAGCAGAACCGCGCGGGCGACCACATTTGGTACGTCAGCGATCTCTCGCGGTTCCGCACCGATTTCCCCGAGTGGAACATCGAATACGACGTGCCGGAGATTTTGCAGGAAATCTTTGACGCCAACGTGGAACGCTGGCTGGAGGTCGCCGTCGCATGATCGATCGCGGTAAGCACAACGTGTTAGGCGTCGGCATCGACGCCGTCGACTACGACGGGGCCGTCGCGCGCGTGCTGCACGCGGCGCGCGAGCAGCGACCGCTCGCGGTCTCGGCCTTGGCGGTGCACGGCGTCATGACCGGCGCCCTCGACTCGGCCCACCGCTACCGGCTCAACAAGCTCGACATGGTGTGCCCCGACGGGCAACCAGTTCGTTGGGCGTTGCGATTGCTGCACGGCGTGAAGCTGCCGGATCGCGTGTACGGTCCGAACATGATGTTGCAAGTCTGTAGCGCCGCGGCCGTAGAGAAGTTGCCTGTGTTCCTATTTGGCGGCAGCGACGACTTACTGGGCGCGCTGCGTGAAAACCTCCAGCGCCGGTTTCCCACGCTCGTGATCGCCGGGCAGCGCGCCTCGAAGTTTCGCACCCTGTCAGCCGACGAGTGGACCGAGCTCGGTCGCGAAGTGCGAGCCAGCGGCGCTCGAATCATGTTCGTCGGCCTGGGCTGCCCCCGACAAGAAGTGTTCGCCTTCGAGTTTCGCGAGGCCGCCTCGATGCCCGTGTTGGCGGTCGGCGCCGCGTTCAACTTTCACGCGGGCCGGCTCTCGCAGGCACCGCCTGCCCTGCAGCGCTGGGGCCTGGAATGGCTCTACCGGCTCACCCGCGAACCGCGCCGCCTTTGGCGCCGTTACGTGCTGCTCAACCCCGCCTATCTCACGCTGCTGGCGCTGCAAAAGCTCGGCCTGCGGCGCACCGACCTGACCGGCGGCGAGCCGCCCCAGGCGCCTTTTCTCTACGGCTAACTATTTCTCACGCCACTTTTCATGACGACGACTCAACTTTCTAATCCGTTTGCCGGTTCGCACGAAGCCAGCGTGCATGACGCAGCGCCCGCGCTCGCGGTGAGCGTGGTTGTGCCGATGTTCAACGAGCGTGACTGTGTCGAAAACCTGCTCGTCTCGCTGCGCGCACTTCAGCGGGCCTTGGCTGGGCAGTTCGAGTTTGAGTTTGTGCTGGTCGACGACGGCAGCGCCGACGGCACGGCCGAGTTCTTGGAGTTGGCGCTGGCCGATCGACCTGAGTGCCGCATCATTCGGCACGGCGCCAATCGTGGCATCGCGGCGGCGATACAGACCGGGGTGCGCGCGGCGCGGTACGAATCGGTCGCGTCAATCGATTCCGACGGATCGTACGACCCCGCCCTCATCGCCGAGCTGGCGCCGCTGTTGGCGCCGGGCGTCGATCTGGTCACGGCCTCGCCCTATCACGTGGATGGCGCAGTGCAAAACGTCCCGCTCTGGCGGCTGCGGCTGTCGCGCCTGGCGTCGCAACTCTACGGCGTAGCCTGCTGGCACAAACTCACCTGCTACACAAGCTGTTGCCGCGTGTACCGCCGATCGGCCGTGGCGCACATCGAACTCGAAAACGAAGGCTTCGTCGGCGTGGCGGAGCTCCTGTGCAAGGTGCTGGAGCAAGGCGGCCAGGTCGTCGAGCACCCCGCACTGCTTCGAGCCCGCACGGCCGGCGTTTCGAAAATGCGGATCGTCCGCGCGACCTGGGCGCACCTCAAGCTCATGGCCCGAATGCTGGGACGCCGCCTCGTGGGCGAAGCTCCCCCCATCGCACACAGTCATGCCGCCCACACCCATGCGGCGGACGAGCGACGGGAATTGAGTTTCTAGAGCAATCATTAAGTTTCTGACGACATCACCAATTCACCGACATTGATCGACCTCTTTGATGAAAGTGACGCACTGACGTGGCAACCGACCTGAAACCTGCACTCAAGAAAATCCAACTTCCCTCGGACCAAGACGCCAGCGGACGCGAGCTGGGCGACGACGAAATGCTGCTCCTTGCGGCCGCGATCGATAGCGGCACCCTCACCAGCACCAGGGGCAAGTTCGTCAAACGCCTGGAAGAGGGCTTCGCCGCGTACATGGGCGCCGCCGCCGCGTACGCCTGCTCGCACGGCACCGCCGCGTTGCACACGGCGCTCGCGGCCATCGACCCCGAGCCGGGCGACGAAGTCGTCACCACGTCGATCACCGACATGGGCGCCCTCACGCCGATTCTTTACCAGTCCGCGATTCCCGTGTTCGCCGACGTCGACCCTCTCACGTACAACCTGACCGCCGACACGATCGAGGCCGCCCTCAGCCCGCGCACCAAGGCGATCATGGTCACCCACCTGTTCGGCAATCCCTGCCGCATGGGCGAGATCATGGAGCTGGCCCGCGGCCGCAACATCCCCGTGATCGAAGACTGCGCCCAGGCGTTCGGCGCCGAGATCGGCGGCCGCAAAGTCGGCATGTGGGGCGACATCGGCTGCTTCAGCCTGCAGCAGGGCAAGCACATCACCACGGGCGAAGGGGGCCTGGTCGTCTCGAACAACCCGGACCTCGCACGCCGGATGTTCCTCTTCATCAACAAAGCGTGGGGCTACGGCGATAAGGCGCCCGACCACTACTTCATCGCGCTGAACTACCGCATGAACGAGCTGACCGGCGCAGTCGGCGCGGCCCAGCTCGAGAAGCTCGACGACTTCGTCGCGCGTCGCACGCGCATGGCCGACGCGCTCACCGCCGGACTCTCCGACCTGCCCGGCATCGCGACGCCCGCGGTCGACAAGGGCGCGAAGCACACGTACTGGAAGTATTGCCTGCGCGTCGACGGAGATCAGTTCGAAGGCGGCATCGACGGCCTGGCCCGCGGCCTCCGCGAGCGCGACATCGTCTGTGCCCCGCGCTACATTCAGAAGCCAGCGTTCGAGTGCCAGGTCATCCGCGACCAGCGCACGTTTGGCAACAGCCGGTTCCCCTTCACGCTCGCCCGCCCCGAAGCGGTCGACTACAGCCGCGAGAAATTCGCGGGCACGTACGAGGCGTTGGCATCGGTGTTGGTGCTGCCGCTCAACGAACGATACACCCTGGAACATGTCGCCTACGTCACGGAGGCCATTCGCGACGCCGCCCAACAACTTTACCGAGGATGATGCACCATGAGCAAGTCCACCCCGTTCCGTTTTGGCCTCGTCGGCGCCGGCGCCATCGCGCAAGCGTACATGCAGGCGTTTGCGAAGAGTGAAAAAGTGCAGCTCGCCGCCGTGGCGGATTGCCGGCCCGACGCAGCGGCCGCGATGGCCGAGGCGGCCGGGTGCCAGGCGTTCGAGAGCGCCGAGGCAATGGCCGACGGCGCCGACCTCGACGGCGTGATCGTCTGCACGCCGCCGTCGACGCACCGCGAAATCTGCTGCGATCTGCTCGACCGCGGCCTCCACGTGCTGTGCGAAAAGCCGCTGGCCATCGACTCGGCCTCGGCCCGCGCGATGATCGATGCTGCCGAGGCGCGGGGCCTCGTTTTCACCATGGCATCGAAATTCCGCTACGTCACCGACGTCACCCGGGCGAAGCAGTTCATCGCCGACGGCCTCATCGGCGAGGTCGTGCTGTTCGAGAACGTGTTCACCGGCCGCGTTGACATGACGCAGCGGTGGAACTCGAACCCCAAGATCGCGGGCGGCGGCGTGCTGATCGACAACGGAACGCACTCGGTCGACATCACGCGGTACTGCCTAGGCGCGCTCGCGGAAATCCAGGCGATGGAGGGCCACCGGATTCAGGACCTGCCGGTCGAAGACACCGCCAAGATGTTCGTCCGCAGCCGGGCAGGCGTGTTGGCGAGCATCGACCTCTCGTGGAGCGTGAACAAAGAGATTCCCTACTTCATCGCCGTGTACGGATCGAAGGGCGCCATCCTCGTCGGCTGGCGGGAGTCGAAGTACCGGCTCACCGGCGACAAGGACTGGACCGTCTACGGCCGCGGCTACGACAAAGTCGAGGCGTTCCAACGCCAACTCGAAAACTTCGCCGCCGCCGTGCGCGGCGAGGAGGAACTTGTGGTGACCCCCGCCGACGCCCTGGCGTCCGTGCAAGTCATCGAGGGAGCATACCGCTCACTGGCCCGCGGAAGCTGGGAGCCCATCCGCGAAACCGAGCGCGAAGTCGCGCTGGCTTAAGAGGATTCACCACAGAGGGCACGGAGGTCACAGAGGAAAGAAGAGTGCCGGAAATGTTTCCAGCATTCGTGACTTGCCCTCTTCCGCCCTCTGTGTCCTCTGTGCCCTCCGTGGTTAAATCCGAAAGAATCAAAAGCATGTGCATGTCGAACGTCCGCATCCACCCCACAGCCCTCGTCGAAGAGGGCGCCTCGCTCGGCCCCGGCACGAGCGTGTGGGACAGCGTCCACATTCGCCGCGGCGCCAGCCTGGGCGAAGAGTGCATCGTCGGCGAGAAGACCTACATCGCCTACGACGTGCGCATCGGCAACCGCGTGAAGCTCAACGCGATGGTTTACATCTGCTACGGCGTCACCATCGAAGACGGCGTCATGATCAGCGCTGGTACGGTGTTCACGAACGACGCCTTCCCGCGGGCGACGACGCCGGATTTGAAGGAGCTGCGCGGTTCCGATCCCGACGACGAAACGCGGCTTACTCTCGTGGCCGAGGGCGCCACGATCGGCGCCGGCTGCACGATCGGCAGCGAACTTCGGATCGGCCGCTTCGCGATGGTGGGCATGGGCAGCGTCGTGACGCGCGACGTGCCGGACTTTCAACTTGTGGTCGGCAATCCGGCCCGCTCGATCGGCGCCGTCTGCCGCTGCGGCCATCCGATTGCACGCTGGGCCGCCGGTCAGCCCGTCGATCAAAAGGCGGGCTGCGTGAAGTGCGCCCGCCAGTATCAAGTTCACGATGGCAAGGTGGTCGAGCTCGCCGAGTCCAAGAATGCGGCGTCAAACGGCGCCCACGCGTTCGCCACATGACCACGGCCGAGCCATCTGCGAGCCTGCGTTGGGGCGTCGTCGGCGGCGGCATGCTCGGGCTCACGCTCGCCCATCGCCTTGCTCAGGCGGGGCAGCGAGTCACCATTCTTGAAGGTGCCCCCGAAATCGGCGGCCTCGCTGGCGCCTGGCAGCTCGGCGACGTCACGTGGGACAAGCACTACCACGTCACGCTGCTGTCCGATTTGCATCTTCGCGACCTGCTGACCGAGCTCGGCCTCGACGACCAGATGCGCTGGGTCGAGACGCGCACCGGCTTCTTCACCGACGGCCGGCTCCATTCGATGTCCAATTCGCTCGAGTTCCTGCGATTCCCGCCGCTGCGGCTGCTCGACAAGCTGCGGCTCGGCCTCACCATCTTTGCCGCCTCGCGTCGAACGAACTGGATGCCGCTCGAGCAAATCCTCGTCGCGGACTGGCTCCGCAAGTGGTCCGGCGAGCGCACGTTTCGCAAGATCTGGCAACCGCTGCTGCAAGCGAAGCTTGGCGAGTGCTACCGCCGTACGTCCGCGGCGTTTATATGGGCGACGATCGCCCGCATGTACGCCGCGCGACGCACTGGCCTCAAGAAGGAAATGTTCGGCTACGCCCCCGGCGGTTACGCGAATGTGCTGGCACAATTCGCGGAGCTTCTCGCGTCCGAGGGCGTCGATGTTCGCACGAATTCCCCGGTCCACGAGGTACGCGCCGAGGCCGATGGCCAGGTGCGCGTGGAAACCGCCCACGGCACGGAAACGTTCGACCGCGTTGTGCTCACATGCCCCTCGCCGGTCGTCTCGCGCCTCTGCCCGCAACTGGCCCACGACCAACGCGAGCGGCACGAGGGCGTCGAATACCTCGGCATCATTTGCGCTTCGGTGCTCTTGGAGCAGCCGCTCGCGGACTACTACGTCACCAACATCACCGACGGCGGCGTGCCGTTCACGGCGGTGATCGAGATGACCACGCTCTTCGACCCTGCCGAGCTCGGCGGAAATACGCTCGTTTACCTGCCTCGCTACGCTTCGGCCGACGACGAAGCGTGGCAATGGACCGACGCCGAAGTCGAAGCGCACTTCCTGGCGGCGTTGGAAAAAATGTATTCAGCGTTTCGTCGTGAGCACGTCCGCGCGTTCCGCGTCTCTCGTGTGAAGCATGTCATGGCCCTCCCGACGCTCAACTACTCTCACCGCTTGCCCGCGCTCGCGACCGGCGTACCAAACGTGTTCGCTGTAAACGCGGCCCACATCGTCAAAGGCACGCTCAACGTCAACGAAGTCGTGGAGCTCGCCAACGACGCCTGTATTCGCGTCCTGCTGCCGTCGATTTCGGAATCTCGGTCTCAACAGTTCCCGCAACAATCCGAAGCAACATCCCATGCCGAAGCCGTTGGCGAGCTTGTCGCTCGACCTTGACAACAAGTGGTCGTACCTGAAAACGCACGGCGACGCCGGCTGGGAAAGCTATCCAAGCTATCTCGACCGCGTAGTCCCGCGGGTGCTGGAGATGCTTGCTGCGCGCAACCTCAAGATCACGTTCTTCGTCGTGGGCCAGGACGCGGAACTCGCGTCGAACGGCGCCGTCCTGCGGTCGATCGCCACGGCCGGGCACGAGATCGGCAACCATTCGTTTCGCCATGAGCCGTGGCTGCACCTCTATTCGCCCGAAGAGCTCGCGGCTGAGCTGACGCGCGCCGAGCAAGCGATCGCCGAAGCGACGGGTTGCCAGACGAGCGGCTTTCGCGGCCCGGGCTTCAGCTTCTCACCAGGCGTGCTCGCTGAGCTTGCCAAGCGCGGGTACGACTACGACGCCTCGACTTTCCCCACGTTCCTCGGCCCCCTGGCCCGTCTCTACTATTTCATGAGCACCAGCCTGTCTCGCGAGCAGCGGGCCGAGCGCAAACAGCTCTTCGGCAAGTTCAGCGAAGGCTTTCGCTCGCTGCGACCGTACCAGTGGCCCGGAATCGAACCGCCGCTGCTGGAGATTCCCGTCACGACGATGCCGGTCTTCAAGGCGCCGATTCATGTGAGCTACCTCCTCTACCTGGGCCAGTTCTCGCGTCATCTGGCAAGTCTTTACTTCCGCATTGCGTTAACGCTCTGCCGCGTGCTGCGCGTCGAACCGTCGCTCCTGCTCCACCCGCTCGATTTCCTGGGCGCCGAGGATGAGCAGGACCTGTCCTTCTTCCCCGGCATGACGATGCCGGCCGCGGACAAGCTGGCCATCGTCGAACGGGCTCTCGACCAATTGCAGGCAAGCTTTCATGTCGTGCCGATGCGCGAGCATGCCGCGGCCGTTCGCGCCCGCATGAGCAAGCGGGATTCACAAGTCGCGGGCGCGATGGCGCCGAGCGGAGCATGACGCCATGAGTTTCCGCGAGCGACTTCGCCACTACGTTCCGGCTCACTTCGACGACCCCATCGGCCTCGCACTGCGGCTGATCCGCTCGGGCGATGCCGCGGCAATGTTCGCCATGGCCGCAGCGGCGGGAGGGGTCGCCGCGACGCCGTTGGATGCTGCCCTCTCCGTAGTTGAGCGACGCCTGCTGAAGAGTCGCCATAAAACGCCGACGCATCCGCAGATCTTCGTTTGCGGCGCCCCCCGCGCGGGCACGACGGTGGTGTACCAAACGCTGGCAAGCCACTTGCCCGTCGCGCACTTCACGAACCTCACCGCCCTGTTTCCGCGGTCGCCGCTCACCGCTCAGCGGTTGTTCGGCCGATTCGTGCGACAACGGCGCCCGGAGTATCACAGCTTCTACGGCCGCACGCAGGGTTTGGGTGGAACGAGCGACGCCCTGTTCTTGTGGGATCGCTGGCTCGGCGCCGATCGCACTTCGGCGCCAGCGGAACTGACGCCAAAGCAGCGCCGCGAGATGCAGGAATTCTTCGCCGCGTGTGATGCGGTGTTCGATCGGCCGCTGCTGGCCAAGAACAACAGCCTCAACTTGTCGGCGCACCTCGTTGCCGAGTGCCTTCCCAACGCGCGCTTTCTGTGCGTCACCCGAGACCGGCGGCAACTCGCGCGATCGCTCTACCGAGCGCGATGCGACATTCACGGCGCGCCCGAAACGCCCTACGGCGTGGCGCCGCCTGCAGAACACAGCGGCGACGCCGTGCAATCCGTGTGCGCGCAGGCCGCGTTCTATGAGGACGTCAACGCAAGGCAGCGGGAGCGCCTCGGCGACGAGCGATTCTGGCTCGTTTCGTATGAGGAGTTTTGCCGAAATCCCGGGGCCCTCGTCGAACGCGTCGCCAGCGAAGTTCTCGGCAACCCGCGTGCAATGTGCAATGGAACGCCAAAGGCCTTTCAGCCTTCGACGGGGGATCGCGTGCCGCCTGGCGTCGCTCAGCGCATCGACGCCGTTCTCGCCGGCGCCACTTAGTGCATCACTGCTGCGGCGTCGCTTTGCGAGCGATCACCAGCATTTCGCCGAGCGGCAGCGGCAACGGCGTGGCCGCCAGGCGCCGTGGGCACACGCTGTGAACGCCGCGGCAAATCCAGCCAAGTAGCGGGTTCAGCACCTGCAGTTGCGACAGCGAATAGGTGAGCGTCACCGCCTTCGACACGCGCTGCATGCGCAACGGCTCAAACCCCGCCGCGACGAGAAGTCGTTCCAAGGTGGTCGGATGGAAGTAATGCAGGTGCCCATCGGGAATGTAAAAGTACCACCGCTTGCGCATCAGCCGCCGCGACCACGACGAGAGATTCGGCACGCTGATCGCTAGTCGTCCGTCATCACGCAGTAGCCGGCTGCAATGGCCGAGGAACTCCAACGGATTGGGCACGTGCTCCAGCACATCGAACGCCGTGATGGCGTCAAAGGGCTCCGCCGCTTGCAACTCCTCAATGCGGCCTTGCGTAACGGGCAAACCTTGGTCGCGGGCCGCCTGCACCGCGGGCGACGCCAGCTCGATCCCCTGAGCGTCGACGCCGCGCGCGCGTGCTTCGCGGATGAAGGCGCCGTCTGAACAACCAACGTCCAGCCACCGTCCAGTCGTGTTCAGATCGCCGGCAACCTCCGCGAAGCGCCGCCGCATCCGCAACGCGATCATCTCCTGCTCGGCTAGCATGGGCCGCAGGCGCCCCGACGAGTAATTGCTCTCGTAGTACGCCGCGATCTGTTCTGCCGAGGGCATCGGCTCTTGGCGCTCCAGGCGGCAGCCGCCGCAGCGCCAGAACGAGCGCCCCAACTTCTCGAAGAGGCGCTCAAAGCGGCAATTGCCGCAAGCGGGACAGGGCGTGGATGCGGAGGACGACAACGGTGGGTTCAGTGCGGGTGTGCTTGTTTGAAATCGGGCCTCACCGGCCCGCGTGGCTCGTCGCCTCCAATTATAATTGAGAGGCCAACGAGAGGGACGAATTCTTGCCGCCAGGTTCCGATGCACGAAACCCACTTTGCCGCCGATTCCGCCGCCGAGTATCGCGTGTTCCGCACGCGGTGGCTGGCCGCCGCAATCGTGGTTCTGGGGCTCGGCCTGCGGGCCTGGAACCTCGGCGGCACGGGTTTTACGTCCGACGAAATCGAAGAACTCCGCCTCGCGCGCGCGCCCCTGGCGGACCTCATTCTCGACCGCGATGACGATCGCTTTCCCCCGCTGCACCGATCGCTGGTCGGCGTCGCAACGCGAGCCACGGGGACCGATTCCGCGGCGCGCTGGATGAGCGTCGTGTTCGGCGGCCTGACGCTGGTGGTGGTGTGGCGCGCGGGCGTTCTCTTGCTTGGCGCCCGCGGCGCCATTTGGCCGACGCTGCTGTTGGCCGCCTCGCCCTTCCACATCATGTATTGCCGCGATGGCCGGGCGTACTCCTTGTACATGCTCCTGGCCGCGGTCATGTTCTGGGCGGCGCTCAAGCTGTTGCGAAGCGGCGCGTGGACGCACTGGCTGCCCCTGATCGGCAGCACCGCGGCGGCCGTCTATACGCACTACTACGCCGGCCCGTTGGCAGTTGTCGTGTGGCTTGTCGTCCTGAGCGCGGCGATTCGCCGAGACGGCTGGCGCCGGCCGTTCGCCGCGGCGGTGGCCATGACCGTCTTGCTTGTGCCCGCCCCCATTCTGCTGTGGCTGGCCATGCACGACCTGCCGAACGAAAAACTGGTCGCGTGGTTCGACGTAGAGGCGCTCGGCTTCGCGTACGTCTCGCTGGCCACGGGGTTTACCGTGGGACCGTCGGTGCAGGAGCTTCGCAGCATGCCCACGAGCGAAGGCGTCCGGCAACTCCTGCCCTGGGTCGCGGCGATTGGTTTTTCTTACGCGGTGCTCGGCTGGTACGCTCTGCGGCGCCTGGAAAAGTGGGATCTCGTGCTGCTGCTCGCGCCGCCGCTGGTCCTCGTGCCGCTCTTGGGCGTCGCTGGGAACCTCGCCGAGCAAGGGTTTGTTTATCGCTACGTGTGCTGGATGGCGATCCCCTACGCGCTCGTGCTTGGCGCCGGGGCAAGCTGCTCGCGGCAGCGTCGCCTTGCGGCCTTCGCGGTCGCGACGTTGGTTACGGTCAACGCCATCGCAATCTACAACCGCAACTTCGATCCTCGCTACGCGGAGGAGGACTTCCGCGCCGTCGCCGCGAAGCTCGACGAGCTGGATTCGCAGCACGGGCCGGTGCTTGTGGCGTCGAACTACATCGGCTCGGCACTCCGCTATTACGCGGAGGAGACGCGACCTGTTGCGAGTTTCCCCATATTTTCGCAACACGCCTCCGAGCGGGACGCCGCGCTCGGCGAGTTTCTCGCCGCTCATCCCGCCGGGACGCGTTTCATGATCGTCTCGCAATGGCTGCCCGACGACGACGTACGGCGAGCGACGCGCGACGCGGCCTTGCGAGAGTTCGACGCCAAGTTGGTTGCGGAGCTGAATCAAACGGAAATCTACTCCGCGGTTGTGCCATGAACGGCGGTGTTGGTGAGTTTCAGAAACGCTGGCGTTTCACGCCGGTTGATGGCGCCATCCGCTCCGGCCGCTTGAAACACGGCGGCGGCGTCGTGCTCGACGCACCACTGGTACGCCGCCTCGTCGCCCATGACGAACAGGGCCGTCGCGAGTCCGTCGGCTTCGAAGCATGTCGGCGCCACGACTGTCACGCTCGCGCCGCGGTAGGAAAGCGGCCGACCGGTGCGTGGATCGACGATGTGCGTCACCTTGACGCCGTCGATGGTTCGCACGTTGTGGAAGTCCCCCGACGTTGCGAGCGCGAGGTTGGCAAGCGGCACGACCAGGCCGACTGTCTTCTCTGCTGGCGGGGGCCTTTGCACGCCGATCCGCCAGGGGCGTCCATCGGGCCGATGGCCGACGCCGCGCACTTCGCCGCCGAGTTCGACCATCGCATTGTCGACGCCCGCGGCGGCGAGCTGCTCGGCGATGAGGTCAACCGCGTAGCCCGGCGCAATCGACGAGAGATCGACTTCTAGGCCTTCGATTGCTTTGCGCAACGCCGGCGGATCGGTCCGCACGTGCAGATGTTTTGCGCCGACGCGCGCTAGCGCCGCCTGCAGCTCTTTTTCACTCGGCGTCGATAAATCGTTGCGACGTTCGGCGGCTTGGGCTCCGAAGCCCCAAAGTTGGAACACCGGCCCGATCGTCACGTCCGAGGCCCCGTCGGTGATGCGGTGCAGCTCCAGCGCCCGCTCGACCACGTTGGCCGTGTCCGCCGAGACGGCGAACCACTCCCCCGCGGCCGCGAGGTTGAACCGCGACAGCTCGGAGTCCGCCCGCCAGGTCGACGCCATGAGATCGAATCGCGCAAGCAGGGCGTCCACCTCTCGCTGCAAGGCGGGGCTTTGGACCTTCGTCCCGGAGGCGACCCAGTATCTGATGTTATACGTCGTGCCCATCGTGCGCCCGTGGAGTTTCACGAGCGCCGAAACGTCCCCGCGGGCCGCCGCTGCGAAGAATAGCAACAGTATCGAGATGAATCCCGCGAGCGTCGCTTGGACCCGTCTCGACACATCTTTTCGGAGCGGCAACGGCACGAAATCGGCCCCTTTGATGGCAGCGGGCGGCGCGCTATACTCGACCCGCCCAGTTCCCTCATAACTATTCGACATCTTATTCGACGCGGCCGACGGCGGCGGCGTCTTCGAAGGCATTCTCCCATGAAAATCCACGAGTTTCAGGCTAAGCAACTGCTTCGCGACGCGGGGTTGGCCGTGCCCACGGGCGTGGTCGCTCGCACGCCGGACGAGGCCGCGGCGGCGTTCGATCAGCTCGGCGGTAAGATCGCGGTCGTGAAGGCTCAGATCCACGCCGGCGGCCGCGGCAAGGGAAAGATCAAGGACAACGCGGCGCAGCGCGGCGTGCAGCTGGTGAAGAGCCGCGACGAGGCGAAGCAGGTGGCGGCCGCTCTCTTGGGCAAGGAACTGGTGACGATCCAGACCGGCGCTGAGGGCAAGGTCGTGCAGCAGGTGCTGGTCGAAGCTGGTTGCGACATCGGCCGCGAGCTGTATCTGGGCATCGTGCTCGACCGCGCCGCGGGGCTGCCGGTGCTGATGGCGTCGACCGAAGGCGGCATGAACATCGAGGAAGTGGCCGCGAAGACGCCGCACCTCATCCTCAAGCAGCATTTTCACCCGGAGAGCGGGCTGCAGTCGTTCCAAGTCCGCACGCTGTGCTACAAGCTCGGCATTGCCGGCGGCAGCGTGGCGTCGGCCGAGAAGCTCATGAAGGGCTTGTGCAAGCTGTACGTCGATCTCGACTGCAGTATCCTCGAGATCAATCCCTTGGTCGTGACTAAGGCCGGCGAGCTGATGGCGCTCGACGCGAAAATCAACTTCGACGACAACGCCGGCTTCCGCCACAAGGCATTGGCTGAGCTGCGCGACCTGAGCGAGGAGGACCCCGCGGAGGTCCGCGCGGGCAAGGCGGGGCTGAGCTACGTGCAGCTCGAGGGCAACATCGGCTGCCTGGTCAACGGCGCCGGGCTGGCGATGAGCACGATGGACCTCGTGAAGCTGCACGGCGGCGAGCCGGCGAATTTTCTCGACGTCGGCGGCGGCGCCAACACCGAGCAAGTCACCGAGGCGTTCCGCATCCTGCTGGCCGACAAGAACGTGAAGGCCGTGCTGGTGAACATCTTCGGCGGCATCATGAAGTGCACGACGATCGCCAACGCGATCCTCGAGGCGTACAAGCAGGTCGACTTCAACGTGCCGCTGGTCGTACGGCTCGAGGGCACCGAGGTCGAAGAAGGCCGCAAGATCCTTGGCAGTAGCGGCATCAAGGTAATCAGCGCCGAGGGCCTGACCGACGCGGCAAAGAAAGTTGTCGCCGCGGCGAAAGCGGCGTAGTTCCAATACTTGACTGAGACGAACCACCAAGACACGAAGACACCAAGATAGGAAAGAAGAGCTGAGAAGGGATTTTGTCCGCAGATGTCGCAGGTGGTCGCAGATTGATCTGATCATTCTTGTCATCTGCGAAAATCTGCGACATTTGCGGACAACTCCCAAATGAATTCCTTGGTATCTTCGTGCCTTGGTGGTTAATCCGTTCCCCGAAAGTAGAACATGAGCATCCTGGTCGATAAGCACACGCGCGTCATTTGTCAGGGCATCACCGGCAAGGCGGGCGAGTTTCATAGCAAGAACTGCATCGAGTACGGCACGAAGATGGTCGCCGGCGTCACGCCCGGGAAGGGCGGCCAGACGGCGCTCGGGCTGCCCGTGTACGACACCGTGGCCGAGGCCGTCGAGAAGCAGGGCGCCGAGGCGACGATGATCTTCGTGCCCGCGGCGTTCACGGCGGACGCCATTCTGGAGGCGGCGGCCGCCGGCGTGCGGCTGGTCGTGGCGATCACCGAAGGCGTGCCCGTACTCGACATGGTGCGCGTCTACGAGCGGCTCCGCAGCGACTACCCGAACGTGCGGCTGGTGGGCCCGAACTGCCCCGGCGTCATCACGGCGGGCGAATGCAAGATCGGCATCATGCCGGGCTACATTCACAAGCGGGGCAAGGTGGGCGTCATGAGCCGCAGCGGCACGCTCACCTACGAGGCGGTGTGGCAGCTCACCAATCTGGGCCTCGGCGAGACGACGTGCGTCGGCCTGGGCGGCGACCCGATCGTGGGCACGTCGTTCATCGACTTGCTGGCGATGTTCGAAGAGGACGACGAGACCGAAGCGATCATCATGATGGGCGAGATCGGCGGCACGGCCGAGGAAGAGGCCGCGGCGTTCGTGAAGGCGAACGTGTCGAAGCCGGTGGGGGCGTTCATCGCCGGCCGCACGGCGCCCGAGGGGAAGCGGATGGGCCATGCCGGGGCGATCATCAGCGGCGGCAAGGGGACGGCGACCGAGAAGGTCGCGGCGCTCAAGGACGCGGGGATCGAAGTGGCCGAGAGCCCGGCGGACATGGGCGAGGCGGTGGTGCGGGCGATCAAGCGCCGCGGGAAGTGATCGGCGGGGTTTCCGCTCGTGCGATTGGGATTTTGAACGCAACGTGCTGGAATCGCATTGGGCGCTCCACAATTGCCGAATTCTGCACGGCACGTTCTCGGCAAACGCGGGGATTTCCGGGCCGCCGCACGTTAGGGCGCTCCAAAAGGCGCCTAATTTTGACGCCCATGGCGCCGCTGCTTGGCGTCGCGAATAGGCCGCTGCTTGCAAGTCGGCGACTGGCGGGTTGAGTTGCATTGCGAGACCCTCCCATTCGGGCAATTTTCAACCGCAGATAAACGCGGATGAACGCAGATTAAGTCCGGAGCATCCGCATTTATCTACGGTTTCTCTATCCGTGGCTTAATAACATGTGTATACTAGTGCATTGCGCGGCCCAAAACTAGTGAACGGGGGAGAGAAGAAGGGAAATTAAGAAACCGCGGATTGCGCGGATTTCGCGGATGGGAAAAGAGAAGGGCGCCGCGGCTCGAGGTGAGCCGCGGCGCCCTTTTTCTAACTGTCCGGTTGCTGCGGCGCCTCTACGAGCTGCCACGGCGCGAGCGGGCCAAGGCGAGGCCTAGCGAGCTCACGGCGACCAGCGCCATTGACGACGGCTCGGGCACGCCGGTGATTGTCACGAGGTCGAAGCGCCAGTTGCCGGCGCCGCCGGTGTAGGTCTGGTTGGTGGCGCTCGCCCGCTGGAACGCCGTGTTGGGGGCTTGCGGGCCCGCGGCGTTGGTAAACGCATTCGGCGAGAATTGCGAAACGAGCTTGAAACCGAACAGCGGATTGTTGTTCGCGGCGGGGATCGACGACAGATCGTAGGAGAACGCCTTGAAGCCGTCGAAGCTCAAGTTGAAGTCGATGAGTCCGCCGAGCGACGTGAAGTTGGTTCCGTCGACCGTGTATTGGAACTGGCCGTGACGCGCGGAGCCGTCGGTCGCGTGGACCTCGAGGCTGACCTGGATGTTCGACTTGCCGGCGGTGGACGTGTTAAATCGAGCGCCGGAAAGCAACGGCACGGTGCCGGACCAGCCGTTGCTCGTGCCGCCGCGAATGCGCCAGGCGTTGTTGGGAGTTCCCGAATCGGACGACGGCGGATTTCCCGTGGCGGCGAGGATGTCGGCATTGTTGTTGCCGCCGTTCATGCCGACCGGAGTGGCCGATCCGCTGCCAATCGCGGGCGCGGGCGAATTGGTGACGTTGCCTGGAACGAGCGGCACATTGAAATTCCAGTGAGCCAGGGTGGCGGCAAGCGCCGGCGAGGATTGGCCGATTGCGGCGGCAACGCATGCGGCGGCGATGGCAAGGCGGCTGGCGCCCGTCAATCGAGTTTGGAACAACTTCATGAGCGTGATTCTCCTGGTGGTGAACACGGCGAACCTAAGGGGTCACCAGACGCCCTCACCGGTCGCTCGTGAGCCGGGGAGGTTACGCGACGCTCGTGAGCATCCGGCGAAGCCGTTGTTAAGATTGCCGGGGAGCGATTTCTCGTGCAGCGGCTATAATCCGCGGCATGCCCACCGAAAACCCCTTTGCCGTGTTGTCGCTGATCGCCGCGCCGGCGATTCTGACTAACGCCTCCAGCGTGCTAGCGATGAGCACGAGCAATCGGCTGGCGCGGGCCGTCGACCGGGCGCGGGAGCTGTCGAAGCAGCTTGAAGGGACGGCCGATTTGTCGTCGCCGGAGGCCCAGCGGCGGCTGATGGAGCTGTCGGCGGCCGAGCAGCGCAGCGGGCTGCTTGTCTCGGCGCTGCAGCGGCTTTATGTGGCGCTGGGCGGGTTTGCGCTGGCGGCGCTGATCTCGCTGTTGGGCGCCGTGCTCGTGCCGTTTGGGTTTCCGACGTTGGTGACGACGCTGGAAATGGCAGGCGTTGCTGCAGGGCTGCTTGCCGTTGGGGCGCTTGTCCACGGCTCGGCGACGCTGGTGCGGGAGACGCGGATCGCGCTGTTTGTGCTGCGCGAGCGCGCGGCGCAGATTCAATCGCGGGCGGCGACGCGGGTGCGCGGCGATTGAAATGCACTTCAATTCTGCGGATTCACCACAGAGGGCACAGAGGGCACAGAGAGGGAAGAATGCGAAAGGACAAATCCGATGAATTATCCTTTTTTTCTTCCTCCGTGCTCTCTGTGCCCTCTGTGGTAAAATCCGTCTCCGACGAATGCCTGCTTACTCGCCCGCGGCGGGCAGGTGCTTGATGCGGATGTTGCGGTACTCGATCTTCATCGGCGGGCCGACGTGGACTTGCACGCCGAGCAGGCCTTCGGCGCTGCGGCCCTTGGGGTCGTCGTCGATGACCTCGCTCATGACGCGACCGTTGATGAGGTGCGTCAGGACGTTGCCGCGGGCGATGATGTGGATCGCGTTCCAGTCGTCGGCCTTGATCAGCTTGGCGAGCTCGTCCTTTTCGCCGAGCGAGCCGACGACGCGGGCCTTGCCGTCGGCGTCGATGCGGCCGACGTCGCCGCGCAGGGCGAGAAAGGTGCGGCCTTTCTCTTCGTAATTCTGGCCGGTGTACTTGTTGGCGCCGTCGATGTCGGCCTGGTAGCCCTTGAGGGCGAACGGGCCGTTCTTCTCAAACGGGACGCTGCGGTAGTTAATGCCGCTGTTGCCGCCGGCGGAGATGCGGAAATCGAGCTTGAGCTCGAAGTCGCGCGTCTCGCCGCCGCGCCAGATGATGAAGGTGTTTTCCTTGAGAATGGTCTCGGGGGTGACCTCGCCGACGAGGACGCCGTCCTCGGCCCGCCAATATTTCGGGTCGCCGTCCCAGCCTTCGAGCGTCTTGCCATCGAAGATCGGCGCAAAGCCCTCGGCGTCGTCGCCCGCGGCGGTCGGCATGACCTGCTGGGCGGCGGCGGGGACCGCGAGGAAGGAGAGGGCGAGGAGGCAGGCCGCGAGGGCGGGTGCGTACAGTCGTGCCATGATTGGCTTAAGTCCTGAGAAGAAGAGAGTACACCCGGCAGGAGTCGAACCTGCAACCTTCGGATTCGTAGTCCGACGCTCTATCCAGTTGAGCTACGGGTGCTCGATAAGAGTAATGAGTTTACCGTACGGCGGGGGGTTCGCAAAGGGTCGCGCGGCAAGGGGCAGTGGCCGCTCACTCGATGGTTGCAAGCCTCGTGACCGATACGTTAGTCGCCCGCCGGGAATTTGCTTGACCTTGCCGTCGCACGGGGAGTAGGTTCATGCAGTCCCATTCGATTGGGGAGTCGCACCAACGCTGATGGCAGCACCTTGTCGGCGCGTTTTTGCGCCAGGAGTGGCCTCGTGAAAAAAGTCTTGCTTTCGCTTGTGTTCTCGTTAATTGCTGGCAGCGTCCATGCTCAGTTGTTCAATGCGTTCGACTTGCCGTTCTACTCCCAAGCGCCGATCTCGCAACTGGGACCCATTGTCGGAAACACGCTGAACATCACGCCAACGCTTACGGGCTTTATCGTGTCGGGGCAAATTCAGATTCAAATGCCCGCCGGGCCGGTGTCTGGCACATTGCTCACGTACGCGGTCGATCGCAAGCTCAACGCGGGGTACGGCACCAATGGCGCCATGACGTCTTCGACTCAGTTGCTCGGGTTCTCGCAGCCGCCGGCAGGTACGTACGGCAACACGAGCGGCGTCGTGCATTCCTATTTCACGAATTACTATCCAGCACAGTCCAATTCGCCGATTGGGGTCAACCTGGTCGCAGGCGTCGATTTGCCGGCGTGGAACCCGACGCTGACCGCGACGAGCTTGCCGTTTAGCTACACGTCCGGCGGCACGCAGTACCTGCGGCAGCGGTTCGACGTCGACGGTATTCAAATTGCGCATGCCGGCGGCGGGATATGGATAGTCGATGTGCCCGTGACGTCGATCGCCATTCCTGTCCCCGAGCCGGGGACGGCCCTTCTAGGCGTCGTGGGATGCGCTGCCGTCGCGATGCTGCGTCGTCGTCGCTAACTTGCTGAGTGCGCGGCAAGGCGGCTCGATCGCCTTGCCGCGCACTTTTGGTTTTGCTTTCTGCCCAAAGCAGCGGATGAGTCTGGCAGCGAGCGTCTACGGGACATTACGATCAGGCGAATCGACGCCATAGAGGTGCTCGACGAAGAAGTCGCGCATGCGGCGGTCGCCGTACGCTCCGCCCATGCCGTGGCCGGCGCCGGGGACGAGCACGAAGTCGAAGTCCTTGCCGGCTTTGATGAGGGCGTCTGCGAAGCGGTACGTCGACTCGACGGGCACGTTGTCGTCGAGCTCGCCCAGGATGAGCATGAGGTTGCCGGTGAGCTTCTCCGCGTTTTCGATGTTCGAGCACTTCGCGTAGTGCGGGCCGACGGGGTAGCCCATCCACTGCTCGTTCCAGCTCGCTTTGTCCATGCGGTTGTCGTGGCAGCCGCAGCCGGCAACGGCGGCTTTGTAGAAGTCGCCGTGGAACAGGACGGCACCGGCCGCGTTTTGGCCGCCGGCGCTGCCGCCGTAGATGCCGAGGCGGTCGAGGTCGTACTGCGGGTACTTCGCCGCGACGGCCTGGTGCCACAGGATGCGGTCGGGGAAGCCGGCGTCGGCGAGGTTGTGCCAACAGACGTCGTGGAACGCTTTGGAGCGATTGGCCGTGCCCATGCCGTCGATCTGCACGACGATGAAGCCGAGGGCGTTGAGGTGGGCGAACTGGCGGCCGGGGTTGAACGACTTGGGCACGAACGAGCCTTGCGGACCGGCATAGATGTACTCGATGACCGGGTAACGTTTGGCGGGGTCGAAGTTGAGGGGCCGGGTGATGATGCCCCAGATGTCCGTTTTGCCGTCGCGGCCCTTGGCGGCGAAGACTTCGGGGGCGCGCCAGCCGGCTTCTGCCAGCTCCGAGGCGTCGCCGCGTTCGAGCTCGACGACCAGCTTGCCGTCGGTGACGCGGCGCAGCTCGTGGACTGTCGGCAAATCGACGCGCGAGTAGCTGTCGACGATGAACCGGCGGTCGGGGGAGAACTCGATGCGGTGATTGCCGTCGGCTTTGGTGAGGGAGGTCAGCTCCGTGCCGTCGAAGTTGATGCGGTAATGGTGCAGGAAATAAGGGTCCTGATCGGCGTTCCTCCCGCTGGCGGCGAACCAGATTTGGCGTTTCTCCTCGTCGATGCGCTCGAACGAGCGAACGACCCAGTCGCCGCGGGTGATCTGGTTTTTCACGACGCCCGTCTTGGCGTCGAACAAGTACAGGTGGCGCCAGCCGTCGCGTTCGGAGGCGTAAATGAGTTCCTCGTCGCCGTCGAGCCACGTGACGATCGGCGGCATTCCGCCATCGTAGTGCACGGTCCAGATGAACGTTTCGGTGCGCTCGTCGATGAGCGCACGGGCGTCGCCCGTGCGGCAGTCGATCTCGATGAGCCGGTAACGTTGATGGCCGCGGTCGACCTGCTCGTAGACGAAGGCCTCGCCATTGCGGAGCCAGTGGGGACGCGACGCCTCGAAATCGACGCGGTCGACCTTCGGCTTGATCTGCTTACGGGCTGCGACGTCGAAAAGGCTGAGTTCGGTGATGGGGAACTTGTCGCCGGGCAGCGGGTAACGCCGGCTGCGGAGGCGCGCGCGGCCGCCGCCGCGGGGGGACGACTCGAACAGGTGGACCTCGAACTCGTCGCCCGGCTCGGTGCGGGAGGCGAGGAACGTTTTCGAGTCGGGCGCCCAGAGGATGCGCTCGTAGTAGTTGCCTTCGCGGCCGTCGTTCGTGAGTTGAGTCTCCTCGGGAATCTTTTCGCCGTCGGCGTTTTGGCTGTCGGCCGAGCGGAGGAAGACATTGTGGTCGCTTACGACGGCAATCCACTTGCCGTCGGGCGAGCCGCCGGCGTCGTCTCGGTTGAAGCGGCGATTGCGACGGCGGCGGCCTGGACCGCGCTCGCCCCGGCGTCGCGCGGGCGGCTCGCCGGTGATTTCCGCGTTGCCGGGCATTTCGTCGGCTTCGAACACGATGAGCGTTTTGCCGGCCGCGTCGGCGATGCTCCACAGGTGGCCGGCGTAGGTGTGCATGTCGCGTTGGCCGCCGGCGGGAATCTTGCCGTAGCTCACGCGGTTGCCGCTGGGGTCGAGCCAGAACATCTCGACTTCGCCGTCGGTGCGATTGAGAAAGGTGAGCGTGGTTTCCTCGCCATTGCGAGTCGTGGCACGCGGGGCGTCCTCCGGCGCCCACGCGGCGACGCCGTCGTCGTCGCCGGCTCCAGAGGAACGCTCGCTCGCTTCGATTTCGGTGAGCTCGTACACGTCAAGATTGCACCGCCACCACTTGCTGTCGGCACGGAACTCGATGATGCGCTTCGGGGCGTCGATCCACAGCCGCTCCATGGGCAGGCGGTCGGCCTTGGCGTCGTCGACCTCGTGCTGGCGGAGGGCGGCGGCGAGGCGCTCGTGGTCGAACGCTGGCTCGCGCGTGCCGCGTTCGGCGTCGACCAGGATGAATTCGCGGCGGTTGTCGCGTAGGTCGTTGCGATACCAGAGGTAGTCGCCGTCGTCGGACCACTCGGGGTTGAGTCGCAGCTTGTACGCGCGGGCGTCGAGGCGGCCGGCGTTGCGATCGGCGCGGCGGAGTTGAGTGGGCGTGGGGACGAACTGCTCGAGCGCGGCGTCCGCGTCGGCGGACTGAGCCCGTCCGGGGAGGGCAATCGCAAAAATGCCAACCAACGCGGCGAGCATATGCAGACTGCGGGCAAAAGTGTGCGTGGGGCGCATGGCGAGCTCAAGCGGGCACGAGGAGGAAAGTCGCGAGGAGACGGACTCTTAAACTCTAACCACTGGCCCGGGTTGCGTGCCAGTTCGTGCGACCCGCAGAATCGGCCGTTTCCGCGGTGTGCGAGGGGGCAGGGCGGATGGTGGGCGGGTGGAATTTGCTGGCGAAGGGGGAGTGGGGCGTGCAGCATGAAGGTTGGCGGCGCTTGGGCCGCGATTCTGCTCTGGGGATGCTCTTCATGCGACGGGCTCATATTCTTGCGACTGGCGTTGCCCTGTTGATCGCGGCGATCCCGCGCGCGTGGGCGGCGGATGCGCTCGTTGTGGAGCTGGCCGACGGGCGGGCTTTGAGCGGCGTGGTCGACGCGCGCTCGGACGAGGTGCGGTTGTGGGTGCGGCAGGAGGCTGGCGGGGTGGTGCTCGCGACGGCAGTGGCGTGGGAAGATGTGGCGACGGCGACGCTCGCTGGGGCTGATGTTGATGCTGAAGAGATGAAGCAGCGGCTCGGTGCGTCGGCGACGGCGGGGCCGCGGTTGGCGAATGCTCTCGCGGGGGAAGAGGGGATCGCGCTAAGCGGCAAGCCGCGGATTTTCGAGGCTACGCGGCGATCGCGGCGTGTGCGGAGCGTCGAAATCGTCCAGGCGTGTCTCGTGAATCTGGATAGCGACGTCGAGCCCGACGGGCTGCGCGTTTCGATTGCGGCGCTTGACGAGGCGGGCGCCCCGGTTCCGGTGCGCGGAAATTTCACCGCGCGGCTCTACGGCGAGCGGCGGCCGCCGCATTTCCCAGACATCGAGTTCGCACTCGAAGAGGATTGGTCGCAGCCGGTGGCG
>JANOIK010000568.1:0-2468 GCA_031407585.1 Planctomycetota bacterium
ACGTCCACGCCCGGCCGCGCCGCCCACACGGCGAACACGAACGGCAGGTCCGTCCACCGCCGCCAGCGGTCGCCCAAGTCCCACGACTCGACGAACCCCGTCTCCGGCGCCCGAATTGCCCGATCGCCGATGACGAGCACCGCGTCGGCGTCCACATCGCTCGGCGCCGAATCCACCGGTAACATCGTCAGTCGGGGCCGCACGCCGTGCATGTCGGCGAGCAAGATCTGCGCAAGCGCCGCGCTAGTTCTCGATCCTTCATCGAGAGCCAACGTGCGCACATCCTCCGGCCGTCGCCGAAAGAGCACCTTCACGCTCAGCACCGGGCCGCGCGACCCAATGCAAGCATCCGAGACGATCGACCACTCGGGGTGCCGCGCCAACTCGATGCACGGAACAAGCGCCACATCGAGCCAACCCGCGGCGAGATCGTCTGCCAACCGGCTCGGATGGTCGAACGACAGCGTTGCCTGCGGCGCGTGCTCGGCCAGCCCGCGCACCAACGGCACGGTATTCAGATACGTCACCGCGCCGACTCGCAACGAATGCTCCGCAGATGCCGGTGAAAAAGCCATGCTCGCTCCGGGGCCGCCAACAACGCCAATCGCGGGATTATAAGTGGGTTCGGCGCGACCGAACAGGCCGCGACCACTCTCAGAGAACCGCACCGTAGCGACGGAATTAACTCCGCGGCGTCACACTTCGAGCCGGCGGAAATGCCGCAGGCCGCCTCGCAGCGGCAGGACCGTCACCACCGCGGCAAGAATGATCGAGCCGACTACTCCGAGCACCATCCACAGTTGCAGATACGGCGGCCGCACGAGCGGCGCCGACGGCGACGCGCGACCCGCGGCGAGCAAGTAGAAATGGCAGGGCAGGGCGGTCATCAGCACGACTGCCATGATGTACAACGCGCTGAGCACCAGATTCAGCGTGCCGCCAAAGCCCGCGGCGATTTTCGACGGCGACTGCTCGCGAAAGTTCGGCATCATCGCGCCGAACCCCACCGCCATGCCCGCGAGCCCGAGACACAGCAGCACGCAGATGACCTGGTGAACGGCAACCACCATCGTGGAGACGGCAAGCATCAGATCGCTGATGCCAACGAGCGCCGCGCAAGGGAGCCACGAGCCGAACGCGGCGAACAGGAATTTGCTCCACAGCACCGTGTCGCGGTCCACCGGCATTTGACTGAGGATCCAAAACCGCCGCCCCTCGAGGCTAATCAGCGGATAAATGAAGCGCGTCGTGAATGTCGAGAGAATCAGCCCGACGACGGCCAGGTTCAGGAAGCTCACGATGTTCACCCACGTCGTCACGCTGTCGCTGAGGTCGACGATATCCGACTTGTGCTGGCGAAATCGATCAACGTTCGCAAAGTACAACAGCAGCAGACCGAAGAAGATTAGGAACTGCGACCACTGCACGGGGTCGCGGCGAAAAAGGCGCAGATCCTTCATGATCAGCAGCCGCGTCTGTCGCGGAAAGATCGCGAGCACCAACCAGGCTCCCTTGTCGACCCACGCCATCGACATCTTGGGCGAGCGCGCGGTCCGCGACTGCAGTTGCCAGTAGCTGGCGCGAAACACGTGCTTGCCAAGCCAAATGACGGCGAGGTGCAGCACGAGCGCATTGGACGTCAGCACCAAGAGATACTTGCCCGACATCAGCCACGGCAGGTCGCTGGGGTTGTCGCGCGGCGATCTCCGCGCGGCTTCGAGCAGGGCGTTGCTCAACCAGGTGCTCGGCAGCCACTCGCTACGGCTGAAGCGGAACCGATTGAAGGTGTCTTTGAACCACTCAGTTCCCAGGAAATCGACGTCGGACAACTCCAGCGTCTTCCATATTTGCAAGTACGCCCCCGCAATGATGGCCAGCGCCGCCGCGCCGACGAAAAACCGGCGCATCCGCGGCAGCCGGTAGATCATCAGCAAGCAAAACACCGCTCCCAGCGCGCACGGAATGTACGCGAACGTCCCCATGAGCGGGAGCAAATACGCGAAGTAGTACCAGGGCGCATCGACGACCAGCCCATACGCGAACAGCATCGGGCTGGCCAGCAGAAAGAATCCCCAACTGCTGAACAGCACTGCTTCTTGCAACCGGTAGTACACCAGACGCTCGTCGCGCACCGGCAACGTGAGCAGATACGCCGTCTCCCGCGACGGGTACAGCCCTCCATACAAGATGATGCCCGAGGAAAAAATGAGCATCACCTGCAACGAAAGAAAGAACAGCGTGAACACGAATCGCATCGTCTGCGCGTGGTAGCGAGCCCCCGGGGCGTCGACGTGCTGGACGACGAACTCGAACCCCTGGAAAAACAGGGCGAACAAGCCCACCCAGAAAAACAAGCTCAACCCAATGACCAGCGAGGTGCGCAGCCGCGCCTGAGTGAACAAGAACTTCAGATGCGCGCGCCCCATCTGGGCGCGTAGCCGCCAGAAGATCTGGCCTTCGCGATCGTG
>JANOIK010000578.1:0-13136 GCA_031407585.1 Planctomycetota bacterium
CGAAGCCTTCCTCGCCGTCAAGCAGCTCGGCCCCGACAAGTTCGAGATGGTCGTGCCGTCGGTGAGCATCCTTGCCGAACCGCCCGTGACGGTCGTCGATCGCAACGCGGCCGCGCACAACGCCATCGAGGTCTCGACCGCGTATCTGCAGTACCTGTACTCGCCCGAGGGCCAGCGGATCGTCGCGAAGCATTACTACCGCCCGACGCTGAAGCAATACGCCGACAAGGAAGACCTCGACCAGTTCGCCGACGTGACGATGTTCAGCGTCGACGAGGTGTTTGGCGGCTGGGAGCAGGCTCAGGCGAAGCACTTCAACGACGGCGGGGTGTTCGACTTCATCCAGGAGGCGCTTTCCAACGAGTAGCGGCGAGCCGCTCTCGTCCTGCCACTTATAGCCAGCAACCCCACTCAATTTCACCTCCCCATGTCCAATAAGTTCAAAAAGCGAAATGTGCTCCCCGGCTTCGGGCTGACGATGGGGTACACGCTGCTGTACCTGAGCATCATCGTGCTCATTCCGCTGGCCGCTTTGTTTCTCAAGACGGCGGGCATGGGGTGGGAGCAGTTTTGGAAGGCCGTGTGGAACCCCCGCGTCATTGCGTCGTACCGACTCACGTTTGGTGCGTCGCTCGTCGCAGCGACGGTCAACGCCGTCGTGGGGTTTGTGGTGGCATGGACGCTGGTTCGCTACCGCTTTCCGGGACGCCGGCTGCTCGACGCGATGGTCGATCTGCCGTTCGCGCTGCCGACGGCCGTTTCGGGAATCGCCCTGACGGCCGTATACGCGAAGAACGGGTGGCTCGGCCAGTACCTCGAGCCCATGGGGATCAAGATCGCGTTCACGCCGCTGGGCATTACGATCGCGATGGTGTTCATCGGCCTGCCGTTTGTGGTGCGCACGCTCGAGCCGGCGCTCGCGGACCTCGAGCGTGAGAGCGAAGAGGCCGCCGCGAGCCTCGGCGCCAATCGGTGGCAAACGTTTTGGCGCGTAATCGTTCCCACGGTCCTGCCGGCGTTGATCACGGGCTTCGCGCTCGCCCTGGCTCGCGCCATTGGCGAGTACGGGTCCGTGGTGTTCATCGCGGGCAATGCGTTCAAGAAAACCGAGATCAGCTCCTACTTGATCATGGAGAAGCTGGGCCAGAACGACATCACCGGCGCGACCGCGATTGCCGTGGTCATGCTCCTGGCTTCGTTCGTTCTGCTGCTGCTGATCAACACGGTGCAGCATTACACGGGCCGCCGTTATCAGGGGGCCCTCTAAACCATGACCTCCGCCGCACTTCAACCGACGACGGGAACGAGCCTGTGGGAAACCGGCGCCACGCCGCGCCTGCGGGCCGCCACGGAAGACCGCCCCTGGGTCAAGTGGACGTGCATCGGGTCCACGTTCGCGTTTCTCGCTCTGCTGCTGGTCGTACCGCTGGCGTCGATATTTTACGAAGCGTTCCGCCAAGGCGTCAAAGCGTATTTCGCCAGCTTCAAGGACCCGAACTGCTGGTCCGCGATCAAGCTCACGCTGATTGCCGCGGGCATCTCGGTACCGCTTAACCTGGTGTTCGGCCTCGCCTCGGCGTGGGCGATCACCAAGTTTAACTTCCGGGGCAAGAGCATCCTGATCTCGCTGATCGACTTGCCGTTCGCCATCTCGCCGGTGATCTCGGGCATGGTGTTCGTCCTCATGTTCGGTATGCAGGGCTGGATGGGCCAATGGCTGAAAGCGAACGACATTGCGATTCTCTACGCGATTCCCGGCATCGTGCTGGCCACGGTGTTCGTCACGTTTCCGTTCATCGCTCGCGAGCTGATTCCGCTGATGCAGGAGCAAGGCACCGAGGAGGAGCAGGCTGCCGTCTCGCTGGGAGCGAGCACGTGGCAGACGTTCTTCCGCGTGACGCTGCCGAACATCAAGTGGGCCCTGCTCTACGGCGTGATCCTGGCCAACGCCCGCGCGATGGGCGAGTTCGGCGCCGTCGCCGTGGTGTCGGGCCATCGCCGCGGGCTCACCAACACGCTGCCGCTGCACGTCGAGACGCTCTACAACGGCTACGCCTTCGCGGCAGCGTTCGCGGTGGCGTCGCTGCTGGCGCTGCTGGGCCTGGTGACGCTCGCGCTGAAGTCGGCGGTCGAGTGGAAGGTGAAACGCGACTACGAGGCGGCAGCCGCCAGCGAGTGAACCATGTTGACCCAACAACTGACCAACGGCCGTCGCGACGTCACGCCCCACGCGGCGGCCGACCCGAATTGGGTGCGCCACGCCGCCATGGCGGCCAGCGCGCCGACAACCTCTCTGACCCTCGGAAGCGTGCGGTTTGAACAACCAGAAAACTGGAGTCCGAAACCCATGAGCATTGACGTCGAACACATTTCCAAAACGTTCGGGGGCTACAAGGCCCTCGACGATGTGAGCCTGAAGATCAACGACGGCGAGCTCGTCGCCCTGCTCGGTCCCTCGGGCTCGGGCAAGACCACGCTGCTGCGGATCATCGCGGGCCTCGAGGCGCCGGATCCTCATCCGCAAGCCGCGATTCGCTTTCACGACGAGGACGTTTCCAGCCGCGACGTGAAGGAGCGGCAGGTCGGCTTCGTGTTTCAGCACTACGCGCTGTTCCGTCACATGACGGTGTTCGAGAACGTGGCGTTCGGCCTGCGCGTACGGCCCAAGAAGGCCCGGCCCTCGAAGGAAGAGATTCGCGATCGCGTGGAGAAACTGCTGTCGCTGGTGCAGCTCGGCCAGTTCAGCCGGCGGTATCCCTCGCAGCTTTCGGGCGGGCAGCGGCAGCGGGTGGCGCTCGCCCGGGCGCTCGCCGTCGAGCCCAAGGTGCTGCTGCTGGACGAACCGTTCGGCGCCCTGGACGCGAAGGTGCGGCAGGGACTGCGAGCCTGGCTCCGCCGGCTGCACGAGGAGATCCACATCACCAGCGTGCTGGTCACTCACGACCAGGAAGAGGCCCTCGAAGTGTCCGACCGCGTGGTCGTGATGAACAACGCGAAGATCGAGCAGGCTGGCACGCCGCACGAGGTGTTTCACCAGGCGAAGACCGAGTTCGTCATGGAGTTCCTCGGCCAGGTGAACGTCTTTCAGGGTCGCGTGCAAAACGGCAAGGCTTCGATCGGCGAACTCACGGTCGACTACCCGCACTACGGCGACTCGCAGGAACGCGCGGCCACGGTGTATATGCGGCCGCACGAATTCGAAATTCGCCGAGCGCGCAACGGCACGCCCAGCTTCCCTGGGCGCGTCACCCGCACGCACACGGCCGGGTCGATCGCCCGCGTATCCGTCGAGACGAACGACGGCCGCACGGTGCTGGTCGAGGTCAGCCTGGAGGAGTTCAAACATCTCGCGCTCTTAGAAGGTGAAACCGTGTTCCTGTATCCGAAAAACGTGCGCGTGTTCGTTCCGGATGCAGTACAAGATTTAGGAAAGGATATATGAGCCAAGTCAGCCCCAGCCAAGCGTTGTCCGCTCACGGCATTGCAGGGAAGGTTTTAACTATGAGTCGCCCCGAAACGCCGCTGACCTCGCCCACACTTGCAGGCGGCGTCGCAGGTCGACAACTGCCGACGGACGAAGAACTGCGAGAAATCACGGCCTCGCTTCGCGGCATGCGTTACGGATCGGTGAGCATCGTCGTCCAGGACGGCGTGATCATCCAAATCGACCGCACTGAAAAGCGACGCCTGCGAACCCGCCAAGGCGGTGACAACGCCAGAACCTAACGAACCTTCATGACGACGGCTCTCTTCTCAAGAGAATCAACTCCTGAGAGCCGCCACTTCGATTTCCCCGTTTTATTTTCCCACCTCGCGACCCCACCGGAGACACCCGGAGGCAAGCGCCAAGACTGTCAGGCCTGCTTCTATGTTGTTGTCTTCCCTTCCCGGTGCGTCGCCCCACGTGGCCTCCCAGCCACCCTTCCTTGTCGGTGAGCAGGAGACGTCGGCGCTTGCCGTCGATGCCCACGCTGCCCGACCCTCGGTAGCGCGACGCGCCCTCACTTTGAACGATGGAGGTCTTCCCATGACGTGCTGTTGTTGTCGGTGAACCTCCGACGGCTGACGCCTCTCGACGTCGGCCAATGCACCTCAACCCATCGTCCTTTCGTCGCGTTTTACCCATTCTTTCTTTGGAGACAGTCATGTCCGTTACAAACACAATCCTGAGGCCGGCGCGGCGGCGTGGTTTCACGCTCGTCGAACTGCTGGTCGTCATTGCCATCATTGGCGTGCTCGTGGGCCTGCTGCTGCCCGCCGTGCAGGCCGCCCGCGAAGCGGCCCGCCGCTCGCAGTGCTCGAACAACCTGAAGCAGATTGGCATCGCGATGCACACGTATCACGACGCCAAGAAAAAGCTGCCCAGCAGCGTGCGGCCGTTCGCTTCGTTTACAATTCGCGCCGGCGTGTTCGCGCTGTTGTTGCCGTACATCGATCGCCGCGATATGTGGGACCAGTACGACGTCGGCGTCACGTGGAGCGATCCGAAAAACTTGCCGGTCACCAGCAAGCGAATTCAGACCTACGAGTGCGCCTCGTCGCCGACGCAAGGAACGCTCGATCACGTGCCGGACGGTGTGACGCCTTCGACGCCCTGGGCGCCGCTCGTGGCCGCGGGAGACTACGGTGGTTCGCTGGGCGTGCACTACGATTTGCCGGGCATCGCCGCTTCGGTCTATCCGAACTACTATCCTGCGCTTACCAACAAGGCGCTGGTGATTCAGTCCAGCGGTTCGCTCACCTCCGGCCAGGCCACCCCGGCGACGCCGACGTTGAAACCGACCAATGGATTTCTTCCCAAGAATGTGGCGCTCAACTTTGCGCACGTGACCGACGGCCTGTCCAACACGGTCGCGATCTTCGAGTCGGCCGGCCGGCCGTATGTCTACCGTCGCGGAGCGCTGCTGAACGCCGATCTCGGCATCGGTCGCGTGAACGGCGGCGGCTGGGCCCGTCCGGCGAGCGACATTCATCTCGCCGGGTCGGATGCCAACGGCATCGCCTCGCCCGGTCCGTTCTTTGGCCGGAGCAATGGCTCGGATCAGGGGCAATTTACGTACGGCGCCACCGGATACACCGACGAGGGTTGGGGCACGGAGGGTAACTCGCAACCCTATTCGTTCCACAACGGCGGTTTCCAGGTGACCATGGGCGATGGCGCCGTCAAGTTCCTCGCCGACGACATTCACTTGGGCATCATTGCAGCGCTGGTCTCCCGCAATGGGGCTGGGTCCACCGGCACGGGCGCCGCTCAGATCTTCAAGGAGCCAATACTCGAAAACGTCTTCTAACCTTGCAACTCCCATGGCGCGCCGGCAACCACAAAGACAACACATCGCGTGGTTGCCGGCGCGTTCTTCAACCGTTCCCTTCACTACCCAACTCCCTGAATTCAGGAATTTCGTTTCATGATAGCTAGCCTCTTTAGCGACAACGCTCATAACAGGCGCCCCTTCGGGCCGGCGCGACGCCGGTTCTTGGCGGCAGTCGTCCTTGTTCCGTCGTTGCTGATGCTCTCGGGCTGTGGCGAGACGCAACTCGAAACCTTTCCCGTCACGGGCACGCTCAAGTTCGACGGCAAGGCGCCCACCGGGGCCACGCTTGTATTGCACCCGCTCAAACTCGAGGGCGATACGATCAATGCCGCTCCCAACGCGCGCGTCAAGGCGGACGGAACCTTCAGCGTTTCGTCTTACAAGCCAGGCGACGGCGCTCCTCCGGGCGAATACGCCGTCACGGTCGAATGGCACCCGGTCGGCGACGAGGGCGCGGCCGGCCCCAATGTCATCCCTGTGTTGTATGGGTCGCCGGCGACTTCGCCGATCAAAGTCACGATCAAGGCAGGCGCGCCGACGCAGCTCGATCCCATCGTCTTGACGTCTGAGAAAACCGCTCGCGCCGGCGTTGCCGGGAGGGCGTACTAAAGTCAACTCCCACGCGTGGCCGCGCGAACTCGGACCTAACCGGAACGCGCGGCGACGATTATTGAAGCCAATTGACAGAGCGACTCCTTCGTGAGAGCTCTCGCACTTCGTCAACCCAACAATCACTCGGTCGCCCACCGCAGACTCCGGAGGCGCCGCGGAGACGAGGAACCACTCCCCATGTCTGTTTCGATGCAGCCAGCCGCTACGCGGCAGCTCACCCCCGCCGGTCGATTGATTTCCCTCCCTCGCATCGCTCTCTTTGGCCCACTCACACTTGCATTGCTGCTGGCCGCCGGCTGTAGCGGCAAGCTGGAGAAGGAGCGCGTGGCGGTGTACCCCGTCGAGGGCGCCGTCACGTTCAAGGGCCAGCCGATGCCTGGCGCCTTCATCGTGTTCCATCCCAAGACGCCGCAACCCAACGCGCCGGCGCCGCGGGCGGAAATCTCCAAGGACGGCGCTCTGAAGGTCTCGACCTACGACGGCGGCGACGGGGCGCCCGAGGGCGAGTACGTCGTCACCATTGAATGGCGCAAGCTCGTGAAGCAAGGCCCCGATCTCGTGGCCGGTCCCAATGTCGTTCCGGCGAAATACGGGCGGCCGGAGACGTCGGACATCGTTCGTCGCGTTGCAGCCGGGCCCAACAATCTGGAGCCCATCGCGCTGTAGTCTTGCCCCGTTCATTTTCATCCAGTCCCCATTCCAGCTACGAAAGGGATCATCCCATGTCTCGCAAAAAATCAGGATTTACGCTCGTTGAATTGCTCGTGGTGATCGCCATCATCGGCGTGTTGGTGGCCCTGCTGCTGCCGGCCATTCAGGCAGCCCGCGAAGCGGCTCGCCGGGCCCAGTGCCTCAACAATCTCAAGCAGCTCGGCCTGGCCGTGCAGACCTACCACGACGCCAAGAATCTGGTGCCCGTGAGCGCTCGCCCGGTCGGTTTGACCGGCGCCCAGCGCATCGCGGGCATGACGCACCTGCTGCCGTTCTTCGAGCAGGCGAATCTTCGCAAGCAGTTCGACCTGACGAAAAACTGGAGTCACGCCGACAATCGGACGACCGTGAATTCGTCGATTGCGACGCTGCTGTGCCCGTCGTCGCCCGAGGATCCCAACCGCTTGGACGGCATCCCGGAAGCTGCTACTTGGGACCCCATTGTCTGCAAGCAAACTGACTACTCGCCTACGGTCTGGGTCGACTACCGGCTCGCACTGGGCAACCTGGTCGACAACACCTTCCAGAAGGACGATGGCACGCCTGGAGATCAGCCGGGATTGCTCGAATACCAAAACCTCAAGGCGAGCTTCAAGCTCTGCAGCGACGGCCTGTCGAACACGATCATGTATACCGAATCGGCTGGACGTCCGCTTCTGTGGCGGAAAAACGGACCCGTTAGCACCGACCCTGTGGCAGCGCGCGTCAATGGCGGCGGTTGGCCCCGGCCGGCGAGCGACGTGCTGGTGTTCGGCCTGAGCGCGGACGGCACGACGCAAGTCGGCCCCTGTGCGCTGAACTGCGCCAATGGCACGGACATTGTGGAGTCCGGCTATCCGCATCCGATCATCAGCACTTACGGGACCAGCCAACCGTTCTCTTTCCACCAGGGCTTGGTGAACCATGTGTTCGGCGACGGCTCGGTGAAATCGATGCGGGAAGACATCGACATTCGCGAGTACGCGCGATTGGTCACGCGTGCCGGCGAGGAGATCACGCCGAGCATTCAGTAGCGATCCCCCGCGGCGCGAGCCGGGATAGCCGGAAGGGCCGGGGCAGAGTGAGGAGGCGGGGAGCGTTGCCGGGTGGCAGCGCTCCCCGCCGTTTTTTTGTCCGTTGGCCCGGACGATTGCTTTTTTTGTTTTTGTGGACAGAATGGGGCGTTCTTGAAGGGCCGAGGCTGGCTTTCTCGGAGTTTCGTGGGTTGCGGGGCTCTTGGGATGTGTCCGCTTTGGGCGTCTTACTGTCCGCTTTGAGCATGATACTGTCCGCTTTTTAGGTGTTTGTGTCTGGTCTGTTGGGCGGAGGAGGAACCGCCAAGGACGCCAGGGACGCCAAGGTCGGAGGGAGGGGAAGGCTGAGGAAGGCGCGCATCGTAAGACTGTCCAGCAAAAGGGCGTCGTACACAGATGTACATGTATTCTAGCAGGGCGACGCGCTAACTTCAAGGACATCGCTTTTGGGCCATGCCTCTGCAGAGGGGCGCCGCTCCGGGCGGACAGTATGTGGGCTTCTTCGCAGCTTGCTGTTCTGGCGAGGGCCGCGCGCGATACAATCCGAACCATGCGAGCACGTTTGTTGTTCGCTGGGCTTTTATCAACCGGATTGCGAGGCGCGCGATGAAGGGGCTATCTCTCGCGGCAGGTTTGGCAATTGCTGCAGTTGGCGGCGTCTCGGAAGTGCACGTCGCCGTTGGGCAAGAGATTGCGGCGCGGCTCGATCACTACGGCGATCCGATGCCCGCGGGCGCGCTGCTGCGGCTCGGCACGACGCGGTTGCGGCACATGCAGGGCGTCGAGGGCGTGGCGTTTTCGCCGGACGGGAAGCTGCTTGCCTCGTGCGGGTGGGATGATTCGATCCGCCTGTGGAATGTCGCCACCGGTGCGGCCGCGGGGCGGTTTGTTCCGGATGACGCCGGGACAGTTTTTGCCGTCGCGTTCTCCCCCGATGGCGCGCGGCTGGCGTCGGTGGGAGATGGCGGGCGCGTGCGCATGTGGGACATCGCTTCGGGCACGCAAGCATGGATGGAGCAGGCGGGCGGCGACCGCGCGTATGGGGTCGCGTTCTCTCCGGATGGGGCACGCGTGGCGACCGCGGGCGGAGGCGTTGCGGCCATCATGCTGTGGGATGCGGCTACTGGGCAAGAACTTGCAAGGTACGAAACCGAACCGGACGGGGGCGATGCGCGGCCGGTCGCCTTTTCGCCGGACGGCAGCAAACTTGTGAAGGGCTCGTCGCGCGGGCGCATCGAGGCGTGGGACGTCGCGTCGGGGAGAAAGCTGTGGCAAATCGAGCAGGCTCACGAGCGGGACGTCTGCTCGCTCGTGTTCACGGCGGACGGCGGGCAGTTGATCTCCAGCGGCATGCACCTGGAGAGTACGACCAGAAACACGGTGCGGGTGGTCTCGGAAATCAAAACGTGGCGGGCCGGCACGGGCGAAGCGGGCGAGAGTTTTTCCATGCCGAATGGCGTTGCCGGGCAAGTGACGCTCGCGCTTGCGCCGGACGGAGAAACGCTGTACTCGGCTCATCACGAGCGGATCATCGCATGGGATTTGGCCGCGCGGTTTCCGAAGCGGTGGATTCGCATTCCGAACGCGCAGCTCGGCGGGCGTTCGCATGGGCTGGCCGTTTCGCCGGACGGGAAGTTGCTGGCGTCGAAGGCGCATTGGGGTCGGAACAACAAGGTGTGGCTGTGGGACCTGGAGGCGCGCAAGGAAATGTTTCCCCAGGACGATACGCATGCGGCCGGCGTGTTGGCGGTGAGCTTTTCGCCGGACGGTTCGCGGATTGTCACTGGCGGCGAAGATAACGCGGTGCGACTGTGGGACGCGGCGACGGGCGCGCACTTGCGCCTCATAGATACAGGGACAAGCTGGGTGCGGTTTGTCGCGTTCTCGCCGGACGGTAAGCGGATTCTTCTGGGGCGCGAGACGAACGAGCGCGACCGAGCGGCGTTCAAAGGCGAGCTCAAGATTTACGATGCCGTCGAGGGGAAGCTGCTTGCGGAAACGCATGCGCCGGATCGATTTATGTGCGGCGCGCTCTCGGCCGACGGGAAGTTTGTGGCCGCGGCCGTGGGGATGGAGGGAGACAGGAGCGACGACCCGTTTGGCGGGGAGGAAAAGGCGCCGCCGAAGCTGGTCGTGTGGGACGCGGCCACGGGGGCGGAGGTCGCGAGCGTGGAGCGAGGCACGACGGACGTGGCAAACATCGCGTTTTCGCCCGACGGCGCGGAGGTGTTGGCGGTGAACGAGGACCACTCGATGCAGCGGTGGACATGGGGCGAGAAGGACGCGCTGCCGGAAGCCCTTCAAGGCCCAAAGCCGGGGAGGCGCGGGTTTTACAAGGCGAAGTTCACGCCGGACGGGGCCCAGTGCCTAGTCGGCGGATTCGCGCACACCAATGGCGTGGCCTCGGGCACGCTGGCGGCCTTCGATTTGGCAACGGGGGCGCCCGCGTGGATGAGCGACGGCACGGAGCTGGCGCAGTTCGAGTTGAGCGACGACGACGTGCGGTCGCTCGCGTTTTCACCGGACGGCCGGCGGATCGTGGCGGGGATGGAGTTGGGGGATGCGCTCGTGTGGGATGTGGGCGCGGTGGTCGATGGCGCGCGTTGATTTCGCGGTGTGGGGCGCGCGAGTGTGTAACGCTTTCAGCGTAACCGGATTCTGTTGTCGAACGTTACCCAGGGTGCGCCGCGGACGGCGACCCTGGGCTTCGGTGTTGAACGCCTTCGGCGTACGGACAAGGCGTGGCGACCCGTCGTTCTGATTCCTCCTCTGTTTGCTCTATTTCCTCCTGTTAGAACTCCCTCTCTTCTTGATTCGCGTTTTCGCTCGGCTTGTCTCCACGTATCTGAGGTGCGCAATGACGGCGCGTTTTTCTGCGGCGTGTCTGGTGATGGCGGCTTGCGCTGCGACGGGCGTCGGCGTCGAAGTCGACTGCTACGGCGACGCGCTGCCCGAGGGCGTCGTGCTGCGCTTGGGCACGACGCGGTTGCGGCATGCGCAGGGCGTGGACGGAGTCGCGTTTTCGCCGGATGGGCAGCTGCTCGCCACGTGTGGGCAGGATTCGTCGATTCGATTCTGGGACGTCGCGACCGGGGCGTCGGCGGGGCAATTGGATTCGGATGAGAGCGACAGCACATATGGCGTGGCGTTCTCGCCCGATGGATCGAAAATAGCGTCGGCGAGCGGCAGTGGATTTGTGCGTGTGTGGGATGTTGCCGAGCGCAAGCAACTCTGGAGGAAGCTCGGACATGTTGAGGAAGGGCTTGGGGTTGTCATCAATGGCGCCGGGGGCGGCGCGTTCGGCGCGAGCGTCTTCGGCGTCGCGTTCTCGCCCGACGGGACGCTCGTGGCCACGGGCGGCAGCGATCCGAAGATCAAGGTTTGGGACGCCCACAGCGGCGCGCTTGTTCTTGAACTCGATACGGAGCATTCAGACGGCAGCGACGCGCGGCCCGTGGCGTTCTCGCCCGATGGCACACTGCTCGCGTCGACCTCCGCGGCGCCGAAATGCCGGATCCACGTTTGGCAGGTAGCGACCGGAGAACTCGCGTGGAAGGCGAATGACACGCACGAGCGCGACATCGGGTCGCTCGTGTTTACGGTGGATGGAAAGGAACTCATTTCGGCGGGCGCGCGCTTGCTACGCACCGGACCGCGCCGGTCTCGCATGGTGGCCGACATCAAGTCGTGGAACGCGCTCACCGGCGAAGAAGGCCGGCCGTTCGCCACGCCCACCGATTTGGAGGGCGGCGCGACGCTCGCGATTTCGTCGGACGGCGAGACGCTGTTCTCGGCGCATCACGAAATGATTGTCGTGTGGAATGTCGCGGCGCGGTTTCCGACTCGGTACATGCGCGTGAAGGACGCGCAGCTTGGCGGCCGGACGCATGGGCTGGCGGTCTCGCCGGACGGCTCGCTGTTGGCGTCCCGGGGGCATCGCAATCGGTTGAACAAGGCGTGGCTTTGGGACGTCGACGAGCGTAAGGAGTTGTTCGCGCAGGAGGACGCGCATGGTTCGAGCGTGCTGGCCGTGGGCTATTCGCCGGACGGATCGCGCATCGTGACCGGCGGGGCCGACAACACGGTGCGATTGTGGGACGCCATCACTGGCGAGCACCTGCGGCTGGTGGACACGGGGACGGGGTGGGTGCGGTTCGTGGCGTTCTCGCCGGACGGGGCGTTGATCCTGTTAGGGCGTGAGACGTATGAGTCGCCGGACGCCGGGTTTCAAGGGGAGATCAAGGTTTACGACGCGGCGAGCGGCGAGTTGGTGAGGAAGATGGCGGCGCCCGATCGGCTGATATGCGGGGCGTTGTCGGCCGACGGGAAAGTGGTGGCCGCGGCGATTGGGATCGGCGGGCCGATCGGGCGGTTTGGCGGCAATAATCCGTTCAATCGCGGTCAACAACCGCGGCCGACGCAGGTTGTCGCGTGGGACGTCGCCACGGGCGAGCAGGTCGCGGCGTTCGATCGGGGCGAGGCAGAGGCGGTGAGCGCGTCGTTGTCGTCCGACGGCGCCGAGGTAACGGTGGTCAATCGCGATCGGAGCGTGCAGCGGTGGAACGTGCGCGAGGGAAAGAAAGTGGCGCTCGGTTACGCGCCGCCGCCGCCGCAGAATGGCCGACGAATTAGTGCGAGCAAGGGGGTCTGTTCGCCGGACGGATTGAAGGCCATCTTTGGGGGATTTAACAAGCCGAACACGCGCAACGGAACCGTTTCGCTCGTCGATCTCGCGAGCGGCGCAGTGTTGTGGGAGAAGGATTTCGAGAACACAAATCCCGGGGAGCTTGCCGCGTCGCAGGACGGTGAACTGCTGGCGGCGTATTTGTCGCGAGGAGAGTCGGTCGACGCATTCGCGGTGCTGTCAATGCGCGACGGCGACGAGTGGATGCGCGTGGAGTTGCCGGACGACGAGATTCGGTCGCTGGCGTTCTCGCCCGATGGGCGGCGCGTGGTGACGGGGATGGAGCGCGGGGATGTGTTGGTGTGGGAGGTGGGGTCGGCGGGTGATGGTTCGCGATGAGGTGGTGACGGCGAGTGTGTAACGCCTTCAGCGTAACGGAGTTTTTTGGATCGTTACCCAGGGTGCGCCGCGGACGGCGACCCTGGGCTTCGGTGTTGAACGCCTTCGGCGTATAGAACGCTTAGCGCCTTCGGCGTCCGGAAAAGAACAAGGGCGGCTCGAATCTGGGATTCGAACCGCCCTTTCGAGCTCGCAGTCGCGATGGAATTGCAATTCAACCGAGCAGGCGCTTAGCACGTGCCGCAGCAGACGGGCGTGCCGTTGAAGCAGACGTAGCAGCAGCAGCCGGTTTGGCAGCACTTGTCCAGGCAGGCGCAGAAGGCCTGGATCTGGTCGCAGCATTCCTTGTCGCCGCTGGTGCAGGTGATGCAGCAGCCGTCTTTGGTGTTCTCGCACTTGCAGTTGGCGAACGCGAAGCTGCACTGGCAGCAGCATACGCCGTTCTTGCAGCAGCAGCAACTG
>JANOIK010000603.1:0-4289 GCA_031407585.1 Planctomycetota bacterium
CCTTAATCGGTCCGCCTTTTTCTTTGTCCAGAAGATATTGCGCAACCATTAACCGGTTTGTGCGGATGTCACAAAACTGACCACAAACATTCTCGTAACTGCAATGCGATAACCACAGCGCAGTCATAGCCCGCGCCTAACCGCGAAATCCGACAACGGGTGGGGCTTACGTTGATTCGCCGCTGCTCCGTTGCATGTGCTCAAACCATGGGCGGAAAATTTGTTGCGGAGAATCCAGATGTTAGACCCTAAATTGCGCGGGATCGTTTATGCGACGGCTGCTGCTGCTCTTGTCGCCGGTTGCGGCGCAGACGATATCGCCTCGCCTGGTACCGGCGGAAATATTACGATTAATAACCCAGCACCGCCACCGCCTCCTCCTCCGCCTCCTCCTCCGCCTGCCACGGTGCAACCCGCTACCGGTTGCCCGACCATCGGCAATCCCGTCCAATTGACCGACGATGGCACCATCACCGGTCCAACTGGCACCTATCGCGTTTGCACGTTGCCGGTGCAGCTGACCGCCAGCACCACTTTGACGAAGGTTCCAGGACTGCTCTATCGCTTGGGCGGCCGCGTCGATGTTGGCTCTGATCAGGGTCCGACTGAAGAAGCTGCCGGTACGCCCGTGCCGGATGCCGCCGACGTTGTGCTTACCATCGCGCCGGGTGTGATCGTCTTTGGCGGCACCGGCGTTTCGTGGCTGCACGTAAATCGCGGCAATCGCATCAACGCGGTAGGCACCGCTGCCTTGCCGATCATTTTCACCAGCCGGGACAATGTGCTCGGCCTCAACAGCGACAGCTCGATAGGTCAGTGGGGCGGTGTCGTGCTTTCGGGCCGCGCTCCAGTCACCGACTGCGCCGCGACAAATGCGACTCCAGGCACAATTGCTTGCGAACGTCAGGTTGAAGGCGCGGTCGCTCCCGCCATATACGGCGGCGCAACCGCCAATGATAACAGCGGCCGGATGAGCTATGTCCAGATCCGCTATTCGGGCTTCGTGCTTTCGGGCAACTCGGAACTGCAGTCGCTGACTACCGGCGGTACCGGTTCGGGCACCATTCTCGACCACATCCAGTCGTTCAACAGCTCCGATGACGCGGCAGAGTTCTTTGGCGGCAACGTCAACATGAACTATTTCGTGTCGATCGGTGCCGATGATGACAATCTCGATACCGACGCCGGCGTAAAGGCGAACTTCCAATATGTGCTGGCCGTCCAGCGTCAGGGTGCGGGCGATTCGATGATCGAGGCCGACACCGACAATGCGCTCGATGGAAACATCCCGCGCCAGAATACGCGTCTGTCGAACTTCACCTTCATCCAGCGCAACAATACGGGCAACCAGACGGCAATCCTGCTGCGCGGCGGCACCGATTACACGCTGGCCAACGGCGTAATCGTCAGCCCGAACACATCGTGCTTGCGCATCAGTCGTCCACAGACCGCTTCGGCAACGGTCGATCCCGCGATCGACGAAGTCGGCGCTCCGCTGGTTCGTTCGGTTGTTGCACAATGCGGGACACCCGCCTTTGTCGGCCTCAACGGCGTGACCGATGCGCAGGTGACCGCAATCTTCGGTTCGGGTGCGAACAACAACAACAGCGCCTTCACCTCGACGCTGACATCGTTGTTTATCAACGGCACCAACGAAGCCTTGGTACCTGCGTTTGACGCCAACACGCTAAACCCGTTCTTTGCGACGACTAATTATATCGGTGCGGTCCGCGATGCGAACGACACCTGGTATGCCGGTTGGACCTGCAACAGCGCGACGGCGACTCTGGGCACCAGCATAACGGGTCTTTGCACCTCCCTGCCGACCTTCTGATAGGCGGAAACTGATATCGGGTGGGGCGCGGCCATAAGGCATGCACCCCACCCGTTTTTGAATAGAAAAAGGGAAAGATAATGTTGAAGCCATTGGGGGCAATCAGCCTGTTGCTTTTGACGTCAGCGCTCGTCGCGCCCTCGGTGGCGATGGCGCAAAATGCCGAGCCGGAGCAGGCCGAAACAGCGGAGCAGCAGAGCCCGGATCAGGCCGTTTCAGAGCAGGAAAATGCAGAAGGTCAGGCCGATCAGCCTGATGAGGCGGCGGCTCCCGAAGAGGAAGAAGTCGACGTTTCGATCCCCGGCGGCGAGGAAATCGTCGTGCGCGGCTATCTTGATCGCAATATTTCGAAAAACGCGCCGCAGGTAGTTTCGGTGCTTTCGAGCGCCGATATCGAGCGCACCGGCGAGGGCGATATCGCAGGCGCGCTTTCGCGCGTAACCGGCCTCAGCCTTGTTGGTGGCGGCTTTGTCTATGTGCGCGGTCTTGGCGACCGCTATTCGCTGGCTTTGCTCAACGGTTCGCCGCTGCCAAGCCCCGAACCATTGAAGCGCGTCGTTCCGCTCGACCTGTTCCCGACCAGCGTGATCGCCTCGTCGCTCGTGCAGAAGACCTATTCGCCCAATTTCCCCGGTGAATTCGGCGGTGGCGTCATCAACCTGACAACCAAGGCAATTCCGCGCGAAACTTTCCTGACCATCGGTGGCGACATCGGCGTCAACGGCGAAACCACCAACCAGTTGGGCTATACTTATTATGGCAGCTCGCAGGACTGGAGCGGGTTTGACAACGGCAATCGCGATTTGCAGCCGTTGCTTCGCGCCTACACGCGCCGCGGCGGCAACCCGATCAGCAGTGGCACGATCGACACCCAGGCGATTGCGTCGCAACTGGTCACCGGTCGCAATGCTGTCATCCAGCGTAACCGCAACCTGCCGCCAAATGGATCGGCAACGATTACTGGTGGCACCAGCTTCGATATCGGCGATGATGCGACTTTGGGCATGATCGTCAACGCAGGCTTTAGCAACAAATGGCGCACGCGCGACACTATCCAGCAGACCGCATCGACGCTCGACCTTTCGCAGAAGGAACAGGATTTCCGCCGGGTTATTACAGACAACCGGATCGTTGCGAACGGCCTTGTCGGCTTCGGTATCGAAGCGGGCGAACAGAAGGTACGGTGGACCAACTTGTTCATCCGCGACACGCTGAAGCAGGCGCGGCTTGGCGAGGGAACGCGCCAGTCGCTGTCGCCGACCGCTACATTGCAGCAGCAGGACACCGCCTGGTTCGAGCGCCAGCTTGTCAATTCGCAATTTGTCGGCGAGTTCAAACTTTCGCCCGATGTGAATCTGCAGACACGCGTCGGCTATGCCAATTCGAAACGCGAGGCTCCCGACGAATTCAGCTTCGAATATTATCGCAGCAACCAGGCTTCCGACCCGTTCGGCCAGTTTTTCATCAACCGCCTGAACAACGGCCAGCAGGGTAGCGCGTCTGTCACATATTCCTACCTCAACAAAAATCTGTGGTCGGGCGGCATCGATTTGTCGGTGAAGGTAACGCCGGATATCACCACGACTTTCGGCTATGCCTGGAGCGAAGCGACACGCCGCGTCGAACGCCGCAATTTCCTGTTTACGGCGCCGAGCACCTTCCCGACCGCCGTCGCGCTTTTCCGGCCGGATTTCCTGTTGCAGCCCGATGTCATCGACTTTTACGACATCGCGCTGATCGATACCGATGAATCGAATCCGGTATTCGATGCCCGGCTGCTGACCAACGCGACCTATATGCAGGTGCAGGCGTTCATTACGCCCGAAATCAGCTTGAACCTCGGGTTCCGCTATGAAGTTGGCAAGCAATCGGTGGAAATTGTGCCGGTTTTTGCAAACCAGGTCATTTCGAATGCGACGACCCAGATCGATAATGCGTACTGGCTGCCCGCAGCGACGCTGACCTGGGACATCAACGACCAGATGAAGTTCCGTGTCAGTGGTTCCAAAACCATCGCCCGGCCGCAGTTCCGCGAACTGATCTTCCAGAATTTCTACGATCCCGAGTCGAACCGTCTGTTCCGCGGGAATCCGCTGCTGACCGACAGCCAGTTGTACAATGCCGAAGCACGCTATGAATGGTATTTCGACCGTGACCAGCGATTCACCATCGCCGGTTTTTTCAAGCGTATCGACAAGCCGATCGAAACCTTTTCGAGCTTTGATCAGAACTCGGTCGTCACCAGCTTTGCCAACGCGCCCAAGGCCGATCTCTATGGCGCGGAAATCGAAACGCAGAAATATTTCGACCTGTCGGGTCTGGGCGAGAACGGTTTCTTTTCCACCCGTCGCGCGGTCGTGATTGCCAACTATACTTATACCAAGTCGAAAATCAGCGTGAAGCCGGGCGACCCTGTAGCCGTGTTTAGCGCAGCTTCGACCAGCGCGCTCGACTT
>JANOIK010000616.1:0-10481 GCA_031407585.1 Planctomycetota bacterium
TTGGCGTTTGGGTATGTCCATGTGCTCTGGAAAAAGGAACTCTCATGTGGGAGCGGTCTCTGACCGCGATTTCGCGTTGCCACGCAACCACCGTTGAAGTGGTGGGCGGAATCGGCGTCGGAGACGCCTCCCACTCGCAGAGCTCTCTATTTCATACGCATGTATACTAGTGCGTCGCGCGGCCCAATTCTAGTGAACGGCGAAGAATTGGGGGGAAGATTCGCGGGGAGGGGAGAACCACGAAAAGGTCGAAAGGGGAGAATGGCGGGAGTGTTGCCGCAGCGTATTCCTAATAACTCAGCCGCGAATCGGCGCGAGTTGAAGAACGCGAAGTGTCCGCTGGGCCGGACAATTGGGGTGTTTGCACCAATGGGCGGGCTGTTCCTGCGTGCCCCAGAAAAGTGCTTGCTGAAAGTGTAGTAAAAGGGTTAAAATAGCTTCGTCAGTCGGGGCGTTTTGTGGGGGGGGCGCCTGGGGGGATAAGTACGGAGGCGGGCGTCTACACTGCGCGGTCCTGCTGGACCCGCGCCCCACACTCTTGATTGGGCGCCTAGTCGTCGGACGATGACGTCAATTCGCAAGCGGAGTTGCATGTCCACAGACAGATTTCATCGTTGCCGCCGACAGTCTCGGCCCACGGTCCAATTACGATGCTCGCTATCGGCAGCGATTGTTCTCTGCGTGGGTTGGTTGGCGGCGCCGTGCCATGGCGCGGCGATGTACAACATTGTGGCATTGGACGTATTGCCTGGGGGCGGCGACAGCTTTGCGACCGGCATCAACGAACTAGGCGTCGTTGTGGGTCACTCAACGCTCGACCGCAGCGGAAACGTCGGGCGTTCTCGTCCCGTCATGTGGAATGCAAGCGGCCAGCCGACGGAACTGTGGCCGAACGACGGGCCGTCGACTCCGGGCGCGATCCCGCTGGGAATTAACAACGCGGGACAAATCGTGGGACGCTATGGCGTCGGCAGCGGCATACTGTTGCCCGAGACGGGCGTCCCGCCAGGACGCGCGTTCATTTGGGATTCCGTTAATGGACGGCGCGATCTGGGCTCGCTGGGAGGCAATCGCATCGAGGCGGTGGCAATCAACGAGCTCGGCCAAGTGGCGGGCAGCTCGTCGACGGGGCGAAGCCAAGACCAGGGCGCTATCGAGGAAGGGTTCTTGTGGGATCCTATCAACGGCATGCAAAGCCTTGGAACGCTCGGCGGGGCTGTCAGCCGCAGCGCCGCCATTAATAATCTTGGGCAGATTGCGGGAACATCCTGGCTGAGCGACTTTAGCGAAAGAGCTTTTCTTTGGGAAGATGCTCGAGGGATGCGCGACCTTGGGACATTGGGTGGCGACCTCAGTCGGGCATTTGGACTTAACGATAATAGCGACGTGGTGGGATTTTCAGCTGTTACTACGAGCTTCGGTGGCGCTTTCATGTGGTCAGAGGCTCATGGCATGACAAGCTTGGTATCTAGCGGAATCCCATTCACCTTCGGCATGGATATTAACGACCGAGGCGAAATTGTTGGCCGACGAAGCAGCGGCGGCGCGCCCGTTGCAATACTATGGGACGACCTAAATGGCACGCGGGATTTAACGACATTAATTGCCCACAATCCCGGTTGGAGTCTGGAATTGGCGAATGCAATTAACGATCAAGGCCAGATAGTTGGCTACGGTCGGCTAGGCGGTGAACTACGCGGGTTTCTAATGACGCCTGTTCCGGAGCCATCATCGCTAATTACTGCGTGCGTCGCAGCGCTTCTTGCAAATTATATCCTCGGTGGAACGCTTAGGCTGTTCCACAAAAGGATTTAGAGTCAAGTTCGCTCTGATAATAACTGTCATTGATTCTTTTACGAACGGAGTCGAATATGCGTATTTCAAAGTGGTTTCAGTCGCTTTATCCTCGTGCTGTTCGCACCCGAAATACGAAAGCCCAGGCGAGCTTCTGCGGGCGGCGAAGCACATTTGAAACGCTTGAAGATCGGCGGGTTCTTGCAGCATTCACCGCGTCGCTGTTGTCGCCGGGCGAGTCGATCGTGGAGCCGGCGGCGGCGAAATCTGTTGCACGGGACCTCGGCGATTTCTATTACAGCGGCTCCGAGCAGATTCCCTTGCTGCGATACGAGGATCAAGTCGTCGTTCGAATCGCGGAAGCAAGCACGCGCGACGGTGTCGTTTCGGCACTAACCGCGGGCGGGGCGCCGCTCGCTGGATACGCGCTGGCGAGCGCGATCAATTCCAACATGCTGATTCTGTCGAAGGCGAGCGGTTCACCCGTTTTGCCAGCCGCCCTGACGCAGGCGGAGAGCCTGACGGGCGTCGAGTGGGTCACGCCGCTGTTTCAAGCGGGTGAGGGCGGCGCCTGGATTGCCGTGAATGACGAAGTGATCGTCGCGCTCAAGCCGGGTGTACCGGCGGCCGATTTCTTCGGCGCCGAGTTTTCGAGTTGGCGACCGTTGCTTGGCACGCCCGACCAGTTCGTGGCAACTCTGGCCGACGGCGCGGGACTTGAATCGCTGGCGCTAGCCAACACGTTACACACAAATCCCGCGGTCCAATGGGCTGTGCCGAATTTCTATGCGGATGTTCAACGGAGCTTGACAGCCAGCGACGCTTTATTCGGCAATCAGTGGCATTTGAACAACACGGGGCAGACGGGCGCCCAGGTCGATGCCGACTCTGATCTAACAGCGGCCTGGGATATCACCCAAGGCAGCTCGGACGTGGTCATCGCCGTTCTGGACGACGGCGTACAGGTGAACCACCCCGATCTCAGCATCTTCACCCATCCGGGAGAGATTGCAGGCAACGGTTTCGATGACGACGGCAATGGCTGGATAGACGACGTCAACGGTTGGAACTTCGTAATCGATGAAAATCCTTCAAATGACAACAATCCAAATCCATTCCACGCTGACGACAACCATGGCACAGCCGTAGCAGGCGTCGCGGCAGCCAGGGGAAACTCCATAGGCGTTAGCGGTTCTTCCCGGAACGCGCGGATACTTCCTGTAAAAGTTTTCGAGGGAGGCTCCTTTGTCGGATACGCTCGAGCCGCGGAAGCCTTGTACTACGCGGCGGGACGAACGGCGAACGGGCTGGGGACGTGGGACGCGGCGGACATCATCAATATGAGCTTCGGCACAGCGGGGATGACAACGAACGCCGCCTTCGACGCTGCCGTGGCATGGGCGACCGGTAGCGGTCGCCAAGGATTGGGCGCGTCGATCTTCGCCGCGGCGGGCAACGACGCGGACGGAACCGCTGACGATCCCGGCTACAGACATTTCACCCTTACCGGTTTTACGCCCAATACTTACGTGCTTGAGTGGCGGTATGAGAAGGACGGCACTGTGAGCGCCGGCGATGACACCGTTTGGCTAGCCAATGTGCGACTTCCGAACGGCACAACACAGCGATTCGATACGCCGGGACTGCCCGCGGGATGGACGACGACGTCGACGACCGGTCAGGCCAACACGCTGTGGAGTGTTGTTGATGATCCGGCCCATAGCTACGGGACGGGGCGATACGTCGCTCGATCGGGTGATATCAGCGACAGTCAGGTCACTCGCTTCCGTTCACCGGCGATCACAGTCACTTCGACGGGCACGCTTGAATACGATGCGTGGGTTTCGTCAGAAGGCGGTTTCGACGGTATGAGCATGTACTTGTCGATCAATGGAGGCGAGTTTAATCCCTATAATCCGGTCAGCGGAGTGCCCATCGTTAATACGGCAGTCTCCTATCCTGCAAATCTAACGAACATTGTTGCCGTAGGAGCGAGCACAGACTGGGATTATCGGGCGGCCTACAGCCAGTTCGGATCGGCGCTCGATTTGGTGGCGCCAAGCAATGGCGGCTACGGCGGAGGTTACACCACCGACCGCACCGGCGAAGCGGGCTACAACGAAACTGGGGCTGCCGACGACGATCCCTTGAGCGCGTTGGATTATACCAGTACCTTCGGCGGAACGTCGTTTGCCGCACCGATGACCGCTGGAATCGCGGCGCTTATGCTTTCAAAGAATCCCAATTTGTCGCCAGCCCAGATTCGCACGATCCTGCAGAACTCGGCGGACAAGATCGGCGGCAACAATGGGGCGACCGCCTACGCCAGCGGTTTTAACCAGTACTACGGCCATGGGCGCGTGAATGCTCACGCGGCGCTGTTGGCCACGCCGACTGTCGCGCCCACGTCGGTCGATTTGGCGGCAGCCACGGACACGGGCGCACTCAACAACGACAACACGACGAGCCGCGACAACAGTTCAGTCGCCAAGAACTTGCAGTTCGTAGTCGCTGGGACTGTGGCAGGAGCGACGGTGACGCTGTACTCGGGGGCCACCGTAATCGGATTCGCGACGGCGAGCGGCGCCTCGACGACGATCAACACCAATGGCACATTCGACCTGACTGACGGAAGCAAAACGATTACCGCGAAACAGACCGAACCAGGGCGGCCTGAATCGACAGGAGTTTCGCTGGGCATCGTCATCGACACGGCGGCGCCGACTGTAGCGGACGTGAAGGTCGGCGGCGGAACAGGTTGGAGTGGGCTCGGGCCGATTTCGTTCGCGACGCGCATTGCCACCGATGCTCCGGATCATCCTTTGGTCCAAGGCCAACAGCTACGCCCGATTCCGACTCAGAATGTCACTGTGATTCAGATTCAGTTCAATGAAAAAGTTTACAAGCGTAGCAATACGGGGGTCATTTCGGACGTTCAGTCGAACACAACGGATGGCAACGCGTTGATGCTCTTGCAGAGGACGGTCGTTAACTATGGGCCAACCGACAGTCCTGAGACGACAGGTACGATCCTTGCCGATGGGTTTTCCTATAACCCGACGACGTTTCTCGCCACCTGGACGTACAACACTGCTCTGGGCGACGGAAAATTCGCCATCCATCTCAAGAGCGCCAATACAGGCGTGGCGGGCTTCGTGGACCTGGCAGGCTTGAGGCTGAATGGAGACTGGACCAACAATGACAACGGTACGCCGGATGATTTCAAGAACGATCCGGTGCGCTCCTTCGTGATGAACGACAATATCGAGGGCAGCGCGGGCGATGAATTCCGGTTTCACTTTGCCCTGCTGGCAGGCGACTATGACGGCAATGGCCTTGTGACCGCCACCGAAACAGTGAACGGGGACGGCAATGGAAACGGAGCCATCGGCGATTCGGGCGACGTCAATCTTCGAGACACGCACGTGGGAAAGTATCTGCCATTGAGGAATGTCAAGGGCGCCGACCTCAACGACGACGACGAAGTGGACGCCGAGGACTTTAATATCTGGAAAATGAAGTATGCGATGAGCGGCAACGCCGCCGCCGAGGGCGACGTCGACGGCGACGGGGACACCGATGGCGACGATTTTCTCATCTGGCAGCGGCGGTTAGGGGGTGACAGCAGTTGGTACATCGGCGATACGAATGACCTGCAGGCGGTGGTCGGCGACTTCGCTCCGTGGATCACCAATGTAATCGTCAGCGGTTCGCAATCGTCGCATGCGGCGTTTTCTTTCAATACGGTCGACGGGTCCGGACAGCAACTGCGCACGGTGCCAGTGGGCGCTTCCGACACAATCACGATCGTGTTCAGCGAAGCGGTCAATGTGAACGCCGACAGTCTCACGCTATTGGGGCTGCGCACAGCGAACCTGCCGACGCTCGCCGCGTTCTTCTACGATGCGGGATCGAATTCCGCCACCTGGCGGTTTGAAGGTTGGGCGCTGGGGGATCAATATCTGCTGATTCTGCCGGATGAAGTGACCGACATTGATGGGAATCGGTTGGACGGCGAGTGGACCAATCCTAATCGCATCTACCAATCGGGAACGTCGGGGGCTTACTTCCAGAACGCGGCCATTAGCGAGTTTCCCAGCGGCGACGGTGATCCGGGCGGCTGGTTCACCTTTCTCATGACGCTGTTGCCCGGCGATGCGACTCAGAATGGCATTATTGACAGTCAGGATTGGTCCATTCTGGGCGCCAACATGGGCCCGGGGCCGGGCAAGCTGTTCACGCAGGGTGACTTCAACGGCGATGGCGCCGTGAATTCGACGGATGTCAACTACTTTTACAATCCGGCGGTTTCCAATCTGCAGGTCTTCAAGGTTAAGGCTGACCTTAACAATGACGGCGTCGTGAATGACTACGACCTGAACATCATCGGGTTGCATGCTGGAATGACCGGCGCAACGCTCGCCGACGGCGACGTGAATGGGGATGGCAGCGTGACCCAGGCCGATCTCGATTTGGCGCTGGCACAGTACGGCCCGTGGTGGGATTGGGTGGACATGGTAGCGTAGCTCAAAAGACTACGGTTCAGTGCCCGGAATCATGCAGGACGGCTAGTGCCGCTCAGAACTCCGCGTTGTATTTTTTGGTGAGCGTGTGGCGGATGTCCGCCGTTGCGTCGTCGATGAGTTGCCAGCCTTGGACGCGGGTGTCGTTGGCGACGGACATTTCTTCTTTCTTCGCCTGCGAGCGGTCGGCGGCGCGGCCGTAGGCGTCCATGCCGTAGTCGTAGCCGTCGTAATACCCGCCGTAGTACGAGCCGGTGCGCGAGCTGGCGCGGATGCCGGCCTGGCGTTTGGAGAGGGCCATGATGCGGAATGTTTCGGCCAGCTTGTCGCCGTAGTCGAGCAGCAGCTCATCGACGTGCAGGACTGGCAGCTCGTCGATGCGGCGGGCGTAGCGTTCCATGTAGGCGGATGTGGCCTTGGTTTCCTTCAGGCCGTCGCGGATGTCCTCGGTCAGCTCCTGCGTCGTCTTGAAATACGCGAGCGAGCGGTCGCGCACCTCGCTCTCCGTGGGCTCGGTCGCGAGGGTCACCGACGCTTCGGGGGCGTTGGGGTCGAGGTTCGCGGCGGGGAGTTCGATGACCGAGAAGACGCGGCGTTGGGCGTTGGTGGAGAGCGGGCCGCTCATGCGGATCGATTTTTCCGCGAGAGAAGTTTTCCAGGATTCGAATTCGGTCGTCGCAATGCCGAGGTTGGTGAACGCCTGCAGCACGAAGGCCTTGGCGGAATCGCCGAGCGGGGACACGTCCTCGGCGAAGTCGATTTGGAGCTGGCCGCGGCAGTCCTCGCCGAAGGCGAGGCGGAGCGTGGCGCCGCGGAGTGAGCCGAGGATTTTGGCGATGGGGGCCGTGTCGGCCGGCTTCGCGCCGGGCCATGCCGTGGCAGCAAGCCGTTCTTCGACGTCGCGCGGGCCGAGCACGTCGGTCAGGTCGATGGCGAGCAGCACCTGCACATTGTCGTTGACGCCCGCGAGGCGGGACTGCAGGTACTCGCTGAGCTGCGCTGGGGCCGTGCCATTCGCCGACTTGATCCACCGCGAGAGGAACTGGCGATCGGCCGGGCGGACGACCGCGAGCACGTTCGCGCCAAGATCGACGAAGGCGGCGTCGCGCGGCGTGACGGCGGCGCTTGTGCCGTTGATTTCATCGACGTAGCCGGATTCGCCGCGGGCGATGGCGCGAATGCCGGGCGGCTCGAGCAGCTCCATGACGCCGAGCTCCCAACGGCCGAGGAAATCGTTCTCGGGATCGAGGGCGGCGCCGAGGACGAGCTTCTTGGCTTCCGGCGGGAGGAAGACGGGGCGTTCGACGTAGGCCGCTTCGAGCTTGCGCGACCACTCTTGTTTTTGGGCGAGCGGCGAGGCCAAGGTCTGCTCGACGTCGATGAGCACCAGGGCGGTGGCGTCGCCGGGGATGCGGCGGGCGAGGGAATCGAACGTTTCGGCGGCGCGGGCGACGCGGATGCTTGACGGCGCGAGGAGGAGGGCGAGCGCGAGCGCGGTGCGAGTGGTGCGAGTAGGCATCGGACGGTTTCCGGGAGAAGTGGTGCGACTTGCGTCTGCCCGGGACGAAACCCTGGCAGGAGGCGCCGTTAATTTACACGACTTCGATGGCCGGGCCGCAACGTTTTTGGCAATAGTGGAGGATTCGATTCGGGTGGCACGCCCAAGGTCCTCCGCAGGGCGTGGTTGCGCCAGGCAAGGCGTTTCGGCGCGCACCACGCCCTGCGCGGACTTGGGCGTGCCACCCTGATCGCGCTTGGGGGACATGCCGACGCGGACGACGGCATGGCACACGGACTACTTCACCGTGCGGACGCGGTGGGTGAGGGTGTCGCCGATGTAGAGGGCGCCGTTCGCGTCGAGGCAGATGCCGTGGGGGCGGTTGAGTTTGGCGGCGACCGCAGGGCCGTTGTCGCCGTTGTCCGCGTCGCCCGCTTCGCCGGGAAATTCCGGGCCCGAGCCCGCGACCGTCTTGATCTGGTTCGCCGCGAGGTCGATGCGTCGGATGGCATGGTTTTCTGTGTCGGCCACATAGATGACGCCGGCGGCGTCGACGGCTATGCCCTTGGGGCCGTTGAAGGTCGCGTCTTTGGGGGGCCCGCCGTCGCCGGAGTAGTCCGCGGCGCCGCTGCCGGCGACGCGGTGCAGAACGCCGTCGGCGAGGCTCATGCGCCATACGCTGTTTCCCTCGCGCAGGCCGATCCAGAGCGTGTCGTGGGCGTCGATGAACAACGCGCGCGGGCCGAGGATGGCGTTGCCGCGCGCGGGTTGACCGTCGAGGGGCAGGGTGCGCTCGCCCGTGCCGGCGATCGATTCGACGATGCCGGTCGCGGCGTCGACGCGGCGGATGCGGTGGTTGCCAATGTCGGCGATGTAGAGGGCGCCGGCGCCGTCGAGGGCGACGCTATGCGGCTGGCGGAAGCGCGCGGCGGTTGCGGGGCCGCCGTCTCCGCTGAAGCCCGCGCGGCCGGCGCCGGCGATCGTCGAGATGACGCCGGTCTTGGCATCGACGCGGCGGACCAAGTGGTTCTGCATTTCGACGAAGAGCAGGTTGCCGTCGCGATCGAAGATGAGCTCGTACGGCTCGTTGAGTTCGGCTTCGATCGCAGGGCCGCCGTCGCCGGCGTATCCGCGGCGGCCGCAACCGGCGACGGTCGTGAGCTGGCCGGTAGCGGGATCGACGCGGCGGACGCGATGGTTGCGAACCTCGGCGACGTACAGGGCGCCGTCCGGGCCGATCGCGACGCCGAAGGGGTCGCCGATGTTGGTGGCGAGGGCGGGGCCGGCGTCGCCGTTGTTTTCGGGGTCGCCCGTGCCGGCGATGGTGGTGATTTGCGGGGGCGAGGCGGTGGGCTCGGCGGCGTGCGCTGCGGTGGGGAAAGTGGACGCGGCGAGAGTGAGGAGGGGGAGGGCGAGGAGGTGCGATGGAAGCGACATGGCGGGGAGAGACTGGTTTGGGGTTCGGAAGTGCCTGTGTGCGCTTCAGTACTGGGGGTGGAGGCGACGGTCGGGAATCCCTCCCCTGCCTTCGGCTCCGACTACCGCCCTGCGCTCAGCCGACTTTGGGTCGGCTGTGCTCGGTTGGTCCCGTCCCTCCGAGGGAGGGGGATCAAGGCGCGGCTACGCCGCGGGCCCGGTCCTTCTTGGACCTTAAACCCCGTGACGCTGGACGTTGGGGCGTCGTGCAGGTCGATGGCCGAAATTCCGCAGGTCGCTTGCGAGCGGTTGCAAACGCGTTCGGGATCTTAGCTTTCGCGGCGCGGAATGACGATTTTGCGGGATTTCGCGAGCGTGAATCGCCGCCGCAGCGGTTATAGTCGTTACCTGGAACAGTGCCTGCCCTGCGCGAAACCCCGGGGGGCGCCCTTTTTTGAAAAAGGGGCGTCAGTTTCAGCGCGTCGGCGACCTTTTCATGGGTTCGAGGCTTTCTGAACACGCGGCATTCGACGCCGATGAGGGAGTGAAGGGAAGGCGCCTGCGCGGCGACGCCCAGGGCATTCGTGCCCGCTGTCGCTCTCCTTTTTTACTATTCACAACGCAGATTCTTCTGTTACCTCTGGGAGGTTCCTTCGATGCTCCGATGGACGTCACGCTCCATGGTTGGCAAGTCCGCAGCGCTCGCGCTGGGCTTGACCTTGATCGCTTCCGGTTCGGCCCATGCTCAGGCCGTCATCACTAAGGCCAACAACGCCACCAATCTCGATCAGCCGGGAAGCTGGGTCGGCGGCGTGGCGCCGACGAATGTCGACACCGCGTTGTGGAACTCGACCGTTTTGGGCGCGAATTCGACGGTTCTTGGGTCCGACCAAGCTTGGGCTGGAGCGCAAATCGCCAATCCGGGCGGCGCGGTGACCATCGGCGGAGCGAATGTGCTGACCCTCGGGGCCGGCGGCATCAACATGTCCGCGGCGACTCAGAATCTGACCATCAATAGCAACGTCGACCTCGGCGCCGGGCAAAGCTGGAACGTGGGCCCTGGTCGCACGCTGACCGTCGGCGGCGTCATCTCCGACGTCTCGGCCTTGCTCAACCCGCTCACCAAGCTCGGCCCGGGTACGCTGACGCTCACGGGACACCTTGTCCCAGGTATGCCTCTGCCGTATCCGTTGTACCGCCTGCAGCTGCATCCCCCTCAGAATATCCGGCTGAGAATAGAGCCGCATCGC
>JANOIK010000617.1:0-3267 GCA_031407585.1 Planctomycetota bacterium
CGTGGCGCGGGCGTCGTCGGCGTCGTAAATCGTGAAGTTCGGCTGCAGGCCGACGAAGCTGGCGTACTCCCGCAGCAGCCGGGCGCCGAAGCGGTGAAAGGTGCTCACCCACACGCGCTCGCCGGGGGCGAGGTCGTGGACACGGTTGCGCATCTCCTCGGAAGCTTTGTTTGTGAACGTGAGGGCGAGGATTTGCCGCGCCCGGACGCCTTCGCGAAGCAAGTGGGCGACGCGGTGCGTAACGACCCGCGTCTTGCCGCTCCCCGGCCCGGCGAGGACGAGCATGGGCCCGTCGACGTGGCGAACCGCCTCGATCTGGGCGGGGTTCAGGGATTGGAGCAGGGGATCCACGGCGGGGGAGAGTCCTTTCTGACATTCATCGTACGCGCGCCGCGCTCGCTGCGCCAATGCTAGCAGTGAGGCTTGGCAAGGCGAGAAAATGCCGCAAGTTGGCGGATTTCCTCGCGGGAATTGGGCTTCTCTTGGTATATTGCCAGCGTTGTTGAGCTGTCGCAACGGAGGCGACCACGGACGCCTCGCTGCCCCATTTGAACGGGCATTGCGACGGCGGACGTCACTTTCATTCGAGCCGTGCCAAACAAGGCGCTGCTCTCAATTGAAAAGGGGAGGGATTCCCGATGACCCGCATTCCGCTGAACCACGCCGAGCTGGCGAACCAGGGCATGAAAGACCGGCTCGAGATGAGCACGGCCGAGATTGGCCTGGCGGTGCGCACGACGAACTGCCTGGAGGAGCGCGGCATCTTCACGGTGAACGACCTGCTGCACTGCACGCGGGACGACCTCTTGAGCATCTCGAACTTCGGCGAGAAGACGCTCGAAGAAGTGTACAAGGCGCTGGAGAAGATCGGCTTCCCGCGACCAGGTAAGATGACGCGCCCGCGCTAACGCAGCGGGGGCAATATCTCCATCCCCGTTTAGCCGCGACGCGCAGCCTGTCCGCAGGCGCAGCGGAGCGATCTGGTGCGCGCATATCCGCCGTCTCGCACGTGACGCCGCGCTCCGCTGCGGCGGACCTCCGCGTCGCGGCTAAACCAAAGTGTCGAACGACTTCAACGTTCGCTCCGTATCAAATGCGCTGAGCCATGACGGCTGCGCCGCGCGCGATGCTGCTTGCACGCAACGCGCGGGAGTGCTGGCGTTGCGTTTTTGCCACATCAGGCGCCGGCGAATCACGCGGCCGACCGCGCGCCGCGGCGTGGGCTACACTTTTGCACGCTGGTCCAGCGGCTCCCCATGCGGTGCTGGCGGCGCCGCGATTGCTGGAACGTAGGTTCCCGCGACCGCGCACCTTTTCCCAGAGCGCAAAGTCTCCCCAAGTGAAATTCGCGACCAAATAGCCCGAGGGCAACGGATAATCGTTGCCAAGGGCGTGTGCGGGAGAGTAAATCTGAAGTAGGGGGATTCCCCCAATCGAACCATTTTCGAGAGTGCAAACATGACCCACATGTCCATTCGAGCCGCGGCGAGTTCCGCGGCGACTTGCCTGGCGGTGATGCTCGCGAGCGCTGCCGACGTCTCGCACGCCCAGTGCGAGACATGCGCTACGCCGACCGTCGCCTACGCCCCCGTGGTGGCCGCACCGACGACCGTCGTCGTGGCGCCGCGCCCGGGATTGTTCGATCGCTGGCGGCTGCGGCGCTGGGGTTACGCAACGCCCGTCGTCGCGGCCCCCGCGTACACGGCCGCTTACGCGCCGGCCTACACTGCGGCGTACGCGCCGTCGTACACGGCCGCCTACGCGCCGACGTACGCGACGGCTTATGCCCCGGCATACACAGCTGCTTACGCTCCGGCGTATACCGCGGCGTACGCACCGGCCGCTTCGCCGTATCTGACCAGCTACGCACCGCTGCAAGCGCCGGTTATGCAAACTTCGTACTTGCCGGCTCCGGCGACGACTTCGTGCTGTGCGACGACCGCCATGTACCAGCCGGCCGTGTTGACGCCCGTGGTCAGCCAGCCCGCGTGCACGACGTGTGCGATGCCGACGACCTGCACCGCCTGCTCGGCGCCCGCGCCGTGCAGCGCGTGCGCAGCGGCGGGAGCGCCTTGCTCTGCTTGTGCGGCCGCGGGCTATGTGGATCAAGCTGCGTACGCCGCGCCAGCGCCCGGCTGTTCGACGTGTGCGTCCGCCAGCGGCACGCCTCAGTACTCGACCGGCTCCGTGGGCACCGGCGGCGGACCCCCGACGCCGGCGCCTGCGATCGACCCGCCGGCGCCGACGTCTTCGAGCTACCCGTTCGATCCGGGTCCGTACCCGGAGGATGCGTCGCTGACGGCGCCGCAGCTCATCGGCCCGGTGAACGATCAGACGGCGCGGGCGCCGACCGTGGACATTCACACGGCCGTATACCGCCGCCCGGTGGGCGCATCGAGCGTGAGCACGACCGCGGCTCGCCCCGTGAGCAGCACGCCGGCGGTGGACAACACGCCGTGGACGGCGATTCCGTAAAGTTCCGCTTGGGACAAATGAAGTTGGACCCAGACGCCCTGCCGGCCCCGCGCCGGCAGGGCGTTTTTTCGTACCCGCAGTTCCCGTAGGGTGGGTGCTTCTTGCACTCACTTTTGCATGTCCGGCAATCGTTCAAGGTGGGTGCAAGAAGCACACCACCCTACGTAGAATGCGGGCATGACCAATCGCGACATAGCCGCCGTGTTCGAGCAGGTGGCCGATCTGCTGGAGTTTCAGGGCGCCAATCCGTTTCGCGTGCGCGCATACCGCAACGGCGCCCGCAAGATCAGCGAGCTGTCTGAGCCAGTCGCCGCGATCGCCGAAGATGAAACGCGATCGCTCACCGACCTGGAAGGCATCGGCAAGGATCTCTCCGAGAAGATCACGACGCTGCTCGCCACGGGCACGCTGCCGCTGCTGGCCGAGTTGCAGCAAAGCATCCCGGTGAGCGTACTCACGCTGTCGCGCGTGCCGGGCGTCGGGCCGAAGAAAGCGGCGAAGATTCACGCCGAGCTGGGTGTGAGCACGCTCGCGGAACTGCGTACGGCATGCGAGCAGCAGCGCGTGCGTGAGATCAAGGGATTCGGCGCGAAGACCGAAGAGGCGATTCTCAAGGGCCTCGCGGTCGCCGAGGACGCGGGCGTGCGGCTACGGTGGATCGAGGCCGACGCGATCGCGCAGCAGCTCGTCGAGTTCATGCGCGAGTGCCCCGCGGTGCGGCAGATCGAGATGGCAGGCAGCTATCGCCGCGGCCGCGAGACGGTCGGCGATCTCGACATGCTGGTCGACGCC
>JANOIK010000618.1:0-2636 GCA_031407585.1 Planctomycetota bacterium
CGCCGGGGGGGCCGCGCCCCTTGTGCGGCCCGGGGTCGGCTTCCCAACGGGCAAATTTCAGGGGCCCCCGGGGCCTGCGCGCCGGCCGCGGGACGCCGTTTTAATGCGCTATGTGCACGGCGCCTGAGTGTGGCGGCGCCGGTCGGCGACTCCCCGGTACGCTGTCGATGGCACTCTGCGCAAGGCCCTAAATAGCCATTGGAGTGCTACGCGGCGTCCTGGTTGTCGCTCTCAGGGCCTTGCCGCACCTTCAGTTTCTCGCGATACGCCTTAAGATTGTCTTTTCGGATCGCCTCCACCCGAACGCTGTAGGTGGTTGTGCCGATCGGGAGCTGCGTTTCGTCGCTGCGAGAGAGCTTGCAGAGCATTTCCACGGCCTCGTAACCGTATCGATAGGGATCTTGCACCACCGTGGCGTAGATGTTGCCGTCCTCAATCCCGGCGAGAGTTTCATCCGCTTCGTCGAACGCGATGATTTTGATTTTGCCAAGCTGGTCCGCCTCCTTCAGGACCTTGCAAAGGATGGGACCGTGCCTCGCGTTCATCCCGACAAAACATGAAAGGTCAGGATGGTCGGCAAGAGCTTTGCGGACGAGGTCGGCACATTTCTCGTTGTCGCCACCGTCCACCAGGAAATCGACGACTGCAATCTCGGGGAGCGCCTCCTCGCCGCTCGCAGCCGGCTGTGCGAGCGCGACTTGATACCCTCCTTTGCGGTCCTGCAGGTTATCCTTTGTGGTGTTTGCCAGAATCACAGCGACTTTGCCGCCTTCCGGCAGTACCTCTCGCGTGAGCCGAGCGCAGATGCGCCCAGCGTCGAAGTTGCTTGTGCCGACATAGCCGATTCGCTTTGAATCGGGCGCGTCGGAATCGAACGTCACGACGAAGGCGTCCTTGGCGAGCTTGTCCACCAGCTCGGTTTGTCCCGCGGCATCGAGCGGGCTGAGCGCGACGCCGTCGACCGCGCCGCCGTCGATGCCGTCGAGGATCTCCATTTGCTCCGGCAAGCTTTCCGAGTCGGAGGGCATTTTGATCGTGACCTCGGCGCTCAGCTTCTTGGCCGCGGCTCGGGCGCCGTTCGCGGCAATCTGCCAATAGGGCCCCGATCCCCCGGTGACGAACACGATATTGACGGGTTGCAACGGCGCAGGCGCGTCGGCGTTCATCACGGAAGAGCGATACCAAAGTGCGGCGACAAGCGCCACAAGCCCCACCGCCAACGATGTTCGAAGTTGGGAAGACATGGGATTGATCCCCGTTTGAGAAAAGAGGCGCAAGGCCAAGGCGGCGAAATCGGAAAAACTGCGATCGGGGCGGAGACGCGCCCACAAGTCGACGACCTCCGCGACTAAGTCGGAAATCCGTACGGTGCGAGACAAGTTCAGCAGGCGAAGCAGCGGGAGTGGCCGCGTCGAGAAGTAGCGTCAAATAGCAGCGTCAGGGGCGCATTCTATCGCGCGCCGCCGCGACTGCAAATCAACCGACGAAGCGCTCGGTAAAGCGGTCGCCCGCCGCCGCTGGCGAGACGATGCGGGGCTTTCGTCGGCCGCCGACTCGCGTTATCATACGATGGCGGAAGGAGTTAGCCGCGATCCGCGACGAGTGTCGGCCAATGGCGCCACTCTCATCGACTCGGCACAAAAAGTTCGGGCCGTAGCGCAGCCTGGTAGCGCGTTTGACTGGGGGTCAAAAGGTCGCAGGTTCGAATCCTGTCGGCCCGACTTTACAAGGCCGCAATCCCGTACGGGGTTGCGGCCTTTTCTCATCGCAATCGCCGGCTGGCGCCACGGCCGCCGGCGAGCGTCTCAACAAAAAAAGCGGAGCGCCCCAAGGCGCTCCGCTCGTTGTCATTGAACCACGTCTTAGGCGGCGAACCGTTACGCGGCCTGCCGTCTCTTGCGAGCCCGCAGTCCGAGTGCCGCGACGCCAGCCACGGCGAGAGCGACGCCGGTCGGTTCCGGAACGGTGGTAACATCGATCCCATCCATGTCGCGGTAGGCGCGGATGTTCTCATTCGCGAATTCCGGCGTCTCTTCGGCCTGCTTGAAGGTCCACGTCTGTGTGACCGTATTGGGCGCGGGCAGCGGGCCGGTAAATGTCGCGGTGATCGTCGCGGGATCCGTCGGACCCTCGCCGGTAAGCGGAGCGCCAAACAGCACCATCCGGTAGTCCGGATACGCGAAGTCGTTGGCGTTCGTCGGGTCGAGGTCGACTTGGAAAAGCGCCTTCTTCCCAGCGGTGAGGCCGTCGAACGTCACGGTGAGCTTCTTGCCGTTATTCGACAACGAGCTGCCGGTAATCGTCACGCCGGGGTCGGTGTACATCGTGTTCTTGATGAAGTTCGTGAAGTTATCGCCCAACACATCGCCCATTCCAAAGGCATACGGCCCTTCGTTGATCTCGAGGGTGAACGAAGTAATGGGCGCCGCCGAGATGATCTCCGGGGGATCGGCCGTGGCCTTAATTGGATAATTCGAAATCATGATCGACGGCTTATTGCGAGCGCGAACCCGCAGGTGAGGATTGTCACAAGCCTCGTCGTATTTAATCTCGTAATACTCAGTTGGAGTAATCAAGTTGTCGCGCTTCATGTCCAGCGCATCAAGCACGCGCGGACTCGACGCGATGTCGACGCG
>JANOIK010000624.1:0-2471 GCA_031407585.1 Planctomycetota bacterium
CAGTTGGTCGTGCCGTCGAGGCTCGTCTCCAGGGTGACCAGCACCCCGGGAACAGCGGGGCCAGTGCTGACCCACGTGTAGGTCGTGCCCTCGACGTAGGTCCCGGCCGCGAACGTGACCAGGATCCCGGTGTCATCGAGCGCGACTGCGAGCGTCGCTACCGTCACCCATTCGCGTGCCCATGTCACGCCGTCGTCGAGCGACCAGCGGAACTGTGCAGTTTCGAGCGCGCCCGCGAGCTGGATCTCCAGCTTCACCGTGTAGGTTGTGTCGGGTACGCCCGAGAGCGTGATCGCGGGACCGCCGCCCAGCTGAGTGACAGCGCCGTTGGTGCCTGGCGCGGTCGTGCCCGTAAGCGCGACGAGCGCAAGTTGGAGCCTGAGGGCGCTTCGCAGCGCCCCCATGTCGACGCCCGTTCCCGTGCCGGCGACAGTCTCCTGTCCTTCGGCGTGGAGAGAGATTGCGAGCGCGTTCGCCACTTTACGCCGCCAGTTCGGCCTGCGTGTACTCGAGCCAGATCGCGCTTACCGTCACGTCGTCGGTACCGAGCGTGCCAGCCGTGGGCTTGATCGTCAGCGTGAGCTCGGCCGGTACGGTGAGCGACGGCGTCGGGATGTCGGCCGCCGCGATCGTCTGCGTGACGACTTGCAGCGTCTTTGCTGCGGCCGCCGGCGTCATGGCCGACGTGGTTCCGCCCGCGTTCGTGTCCGCATCCGTGAGCACGCCCACCGCCGTCATGAATACGGTGGTGGTGAAGGTGACGACGTCACCAACGGTCGCACCGCTCTTCGACGCCAAAACCTTGAGCGTCATCGCCGTGTTGGGCGCGCGATCTGCCGGCAACAGCACCGAGCAAGTGATGGCGCCCGGCGCAGCGTCGTTGTTCCAGCGAATGCCGGCCGACTCGGAATTGTCGAGCGCATAGCCCGGGACCGTGCTGGCTCCATCCGCGAAGGCGAGGAGAGCGGTGCCGGCGATTAGGTAGAATGATCCGAGCGGCAGGCGTAGCAGAGCAGTGCTGGTAGCTCGATATTGGCCGTTGGCGTCAGTAAATCCCATTTGGATGGTCCTTGAGTCAGAGTGCCGCCGCAGCGGTCAAAACGGATTGCGCGGCGCTGAGCGTGAGCCCAGCGGCTTCCATGAGTTCGTCCGTGTCGGCTCCGACCAGATCGGAGTCCGCGACGTAGCCCGCGAGCGCGAGCGCGGCCTTGTGGGGGAAGCCGTCCGGCAAAGCCGTCCCCGGATCGGCTAGTTGCTTCCCCTGCCAAAGATTGGCGATCGCGTCGTCCCCGACCGCTTCAGCAGCGCGCCGCTTCGAGAGGTAGTAGCGGCGCGCTGAAGCAAACTCGGCCACGACTAACGACGGCGCTCGCCCTCCGCCTTGCCTTCGGGGGGCTTAGCGGATGGGTCGACCTTCGCTTCGTCGACCTTAGTCGGCTCGTTGCTCTTGGCTTGCGCCTTGGGCTCGGGGTCGACCTTGGCCGCTTCGGGCTTGACGGCCGCCGGCGGTCTGCCGTGCCGAGCGAGCTTCGCCTGGAACCGCGCGTCGACCGCCGCCTGATCTTCGCCTTGAGGCAAAGCCGGTTCGTCGGTGAAGATCGGCGCGGTCTTGTTGGCCCGCGCGTCGAGCTTTGCTCGAAACCTTGCGTCGGCGTCCATGATCAGAACCCGGACACGTTGTGCACGAGTTGAATCACGCCCGGGTGGGTGGAGTTCTCGCCAAGCCGCTTGTAACGGTGGGTCGCGGCGTAGAGATGCATTGCCGCTTCCTTCGAGTCCGAACGAATGTTCTTGTCGGTCTGGAGCTCGAGCGCCTGGCGGTTGTACCAGAAGGCCAGAGCACGCTTCTTCAGCAGAAGCGTCATGACCTTCATGCTCGCCGTCGAGGTGTAGAGGTTGTCCGCGTTGAAGGTGCCGGCCGCGAATGCCACGGTGATGCCCGTTCGGCCACCGACGCCCACGATCGAATCGATCGCCGTGTCGATGAGCGGCAGGGCAACGCCGACGCCCGCGGTAGCCATCGTGGCAGACCAGGTGGAGCCGCCATCCGTCGAGAAGCGAATGGTTGCAGTCGCGTGTGCGCCGCCGACCACGCAGTCGACCACGAGGTTGAAAGCGCCCAGGGGCGTGCCGGCGAGCGTCGCAACGGGCGGCGAGGTGCCGCTTGAGGTGACGGCACCCATCGCAGAACCGGTGACTGGCACACGGTCGCTGACGATGAGCGGGAAGTCCAAGAACCTGTCGAGCGCCCCGCCCTGCATCGATGCGGCGAGCAGCAGAGTGCCGGTCGAGCTCTTCAGCTTCATCAGATCCTTTTTGGTCTGACTGTGGACGACCATCGCCGCGAGGTCTTCTTGCTCATCGCCCCAGCCTTGAAACTTGGCGTCGACCGCGAGGTCGTAGTCCAGCAGTCGAGGCACGGTCGACGAGTAGACGTCTTTCACGTAAACGCCGCCCGACGCACTTGCGGC
>JANOIK010000728.1:0-2657 GCA_031407585.1 Planctomycetota bacterium
GCCACGGCGGCCCAGTTTGGCGAAGGCAGCTTCGACAAGGGAATCTATGTCACGATTCCGTTCGATGCGCTGCTCATGCGTTCCACGACCGGCACGGCAAATTTCCTCTGGAAGCCGCTCACCCGCGACGGCGGCGCGAAACTGGCGCGCAGCAATCCGCTTTACGGCCTCACGGCCGCGAGAGACGAGCGCACCCTCTCCACCGTCCCCGCCCGGTCACAGGACGACGTTTCGATCCCGGCCGACCGGCGCGAGGCATGGCAACCGGCACCGAAGCTTCCCAGCGCGCAACTGCGGCTCGAAGCGCGGCCGAACCTCGCGCAATGGACTGAGGACAAGGAATACGAGTTCAGGCTCGTTCAGGCGTTGTACCGGCAGTGGTTTCGCAATATCGACGTCGCGTTCGATGCCTCCCGCCGCCTGGATCTCACGCTCTCGAACGCCCGCATTGCGCCGCTCAGCCGCGCCGTGGGGCGCGCCGCGCGCACCGCATTGCGCTTCGCGCCACTCGAGACGCGCGAGATTCGCATCACCATCGTGGAGAACTCCGCACCGCTTGCCACCTACTCTTTCATCGACATCCAGCGTCTGGAGCGTTTTTTCGAAGGTGCAGAGGACCTGAAGTCATTGGCCGACGCCGTCTCGGTCGAATACATCAACCCGGGTGCACGCGAGGCCGATCCGCTTGCACTGGCCGACGATCTCACGCGCGACGAGTCACCGGTTACGCTTGCCTCGGTGCTCGCCCGGCCGCGCGGCGTCGACCGGATAAAGAGCGATCTTGCCGCGGCGGCGCGCACCGCCGCGGGTGCCGACTGGTGGTACGCGGCCGCGCTCGGCGCACCGCTCCTGCTCTCGAGCGCCGCTCTCGACAAGCGCGCCGATCGCTTCGCATCCAAGCACGCCGCGGACCGCGGGCTCAAGGCCACGATCAAGATCGGCGATGCTATCCCATGGATCGGCTATGCCGGCGCCGCCCTGGCCGCCCTGGACGGATCCGATCCGCGACGTTCGCGGGTCGGCTACGCTGCCGCCGAAGCCGGTGCGGCCGCTTTCCTGGCTGGAACAGCCCTCAAATACGCGATCGGCCGCGCAAGACCCGATACCGGCGAGGGGCCAAGGTCCTTCCAGACATTGACCACGGACGACCGCAACAACGCTTTCCCCTCCCGCCACGCGGCGGTGGCGTGGGCCGTGGCAACTCCCTTCGCGCTCGAATACGGTGCCGAGTGGCTCTACGGCGTCGCGGCACTGACAAACATCGCGCGCGTCGGGAGCCGGCAGCACTGGCTATCCGACACGGTCGCCGGAAGCCTTCTGGGCTACGCCGCCGGCCGGATCTTCTGGGAATCGTCGCGCGCCCAGCAGCGGGGGGCGCCTGCTGTGATGCTTGATCGCACGGGGGTAAAGCTCGCATGGGAGTGGCAGTGACCGGTCGTGGCGCTGTTCATGCGGCCCTTGCTCCTGTCGTCGTCTGTCTATGCATTGCGGGGTGCGCGAGCGGCGCGAAGCCGGCCCCGGACCTGCGTCACGACACCGAATTCTCCCGAAATCTGGCAGACCTTGCTCACCGGGCGGCGCTCGCCAGACCGGGTACGCGTGTTTGCCGCCTGATGAGCGTTGGGATATCCGAGCGGGACTGGATCAGCGGTGTGGTCGTAGAACCTGGCGATGCCGGGGTCACCATCCGTATTGAAAACGCTGGACGTCTACGCAACACCATTGAGGGTCGCGTCATCGCCCCCGGCATGATCGTCCGGGACGCGCCTTCCCGTTGGACGCCCTGCGTCTGACTAGACTACAAAAAACTCGCTGCTGGTGAGCGCGGGAGTGCCGAGCAGGGTAGCGAATTGGATAGCGTTGCTGCCCAAGCCCGAGCCATCGGCGTCGTAGTACAACGCGCCGTTGCTGGTGTTGTAAATCAGAAAGTCATTGGCGTCGGCGGCGGTGGTGAATCCGGGGCCGGCGTGCAGATTGGCGGCGTTCTGGCCCAGGGGCAGCGCCGCGAACACGCTTTGGCTGAGCTGGATGGTGTCGTCGGCCAGCACGTAGTCGGTGATCAGATCGAGATTGCCCGACCCCAGCGCGGTGCTGAAGCGAAAGCTGTCCTGGCCGCTGCCGCCAATCAGGTAGTCGTCCCCTGGCCCCCCTTCCAGCACGTCGTTGTCTGAACCTCCGTCCAGATAGTCACGGCCCTCGCTCCCAGCCAGCGTGTCGTTGCCCGCCTCCCCGTACAGATCATCATTGCCGATGCCAGCAGTTATCGTGTTCCCCGCCCCGTCGCCGATGAGAATGTCCACGAAGCCGCTGCCCAGGATTCGTTCAATCTCAAAGAGCGTGTCAACGCCCGCCCCGCCGCTCGTTGTGCCCGCCGCCAGGTTCACCGTAACCCCGGAGGTGGCCCCCGCATAGCTCACCGTGTCCTCCCCCGCGCCTCCGATCAGGTAGTCGTCCCCTGACCCTCCTTCCAGCACGTCGTTGTCTGAACCTCCGTCCAGATAGTCACGGCCCTCGCTCCCAGCCAGCGTGTCGTTGCCCGCCTCCCCATATAGATCATTGTTGATGCTGTTGCCGACCAGCGTGTCGTTTCCTCCGCCGCCGATGGCGTGCTCGATGATCGTGTCGTAGGCGATCGCCAGGTTGTTGCTGCCGTCGTA
>JANOIK010000737.1:0-3362 GCA_031407585.1 Planctomycetota bacterium
AATTGCCCGGCAGGCCGCCGACCGGCTGCGTCGAAAGCACGTCGCCGTGCGCCGGGTTGACGATGCCGTCGCTGTTGCGGTCGATGAGCCACCGGAAGACGCCGAGATCCTGGGCGTTGCCGAACACGGCAAGCTGGTCGAACAGCCGCAGCGGCGCTTCGGCGCCGGGAACTACGTTGAAGAACTTCCCGGCGAACACGAGGTCGTGCACGCCGAACCCGCCTGGGGCCGTGGCCCCCGCAGCTCCGGCGGCGACGCCCATCAAGAAGGTGAGATCGACGTTCGTGGCGTCGTTGCCGATCTGCGCGTTCGACGGATCCCACACGAAGTTGCCGTTGATGTCGATGTTGATCTGCTGCGGAATGTAGGACGCGATTTCGGGACGCGAGTCGATCGTGAACCGGGCGACGAAATTGCCGCCCGGGATGCCGTCGCCCGTGGCGAACAGCGGATCCTCGAGCGGCTGGGCGGCGTTCGAATCGCCGTCGAGCCGATTGCCCGCGAGATCGACCAGATTGTCGCGCACCGTGAGCGTGTAGCGGTCGTCCGGCAGCGGCGAGAAGAAGACCAAATCGATCCGCGCGGTCGCGGGGTTGCCCCCGGTGGTCGGGTCGTTGACGACCGAGATGCGTTGGATCGGAATCACGCCCACGTGATCACCGACCAGCAGGTAGTTGCCGGGCGCGATGGCGACGTCCGATTGCAATGCCGCGAGTAGGAAGTCGTTGATGACGCCCGCCGCGTTGACCCGCAGCGGCAAATCCTGGATGCCGATCCGCAGGCTGTTGACCAGCGGCGTGGGGCCGGTGGTCGTCGGCTTGGGATCGAACACGTCGTACTCGGCCGCGGTCAGCTCGTTCACCGTCACGCCCGTCACCTGCGGGCCTTGCGTGTCAAGAAAGATCTGCAGTTCGTCAACGCCGAGCGAAATCTGGTCGCCGGGCGAAATCGGATTACCCGCGACGTCCTCCGCCGTGACGAGCAGCCGCCGCACGCCGTCTTTCGGCAGGCCAGGAATCTCGTTGAGATCGAGCACCGAGGTGAGCTCCCAGTAGCCGTCGGGATCGGCCGCGTTGCCATCGAGCGGCACGGCGACCGTCTGGCCGAGGAACGTGTCGGTGAGCAGGTCGATCACGCCGTTGTTGTTGCGGTCGAGATAGACGCGCACGATGCTGTCGGCCTCGGCTTGGCCCCACAGGCGCGGGACCGATGTGGTCGTCACGCGATCGGCAAACAACGCCGGCAGCGTGCCAACGCCGGAGTCGCTCGTCGCGGCCAGGCCGTCGATCACGCTCGCCGCGTCGGGCAGTCCGAACGAGACTGGCGGGACTATGGGGTCGACCGTGATCTCGAGCAGGAAGTCGTGGCTGAAATTCCCGGCGCGGTCCTCGACCTCGAGCTTCAGATTGTGAACACCGGCCGCGAGCACGCCGCCGACGATCGCGGGACTGACAGGCGTCAGAAACGGCAGCGTGCGCGTGAGTTGCTGGTGGGCGGTGAAGCCGTCGAGCGGCGTGAGAAACGCGTCGGTCACCGGATCGACCGCCGAGTCATAGATTAGCACTTCCTCGGCGCCGCCCTGAAAGCGGTCGAAGATGCGGAACTTCAGGTTGTCGCTGAACAGCAGTTGGGCCAGCGCAATGTTGGGGTCAAGCGTGGTCATCGACACCAGCGGCGTCGTGTCCCGGGTGATGTTGTCGTTGTCGTGCCGGCCCGTGTCGTCGAGCAGATCCAAGAGCGGCGTGTTCGGCTCGAGCGTGTCGATCACGATGTCCGTGAGCACCGCGGCAGGGTTGAATATGGGGTTCACCTCGGTGACATTCCCCGCGTCGTCTTCGATCTCGAGCGTAATGTCGTACGCACCGTCGACGAGCGGCTCGCTGGTGATCTCCCAAACGCCGAGACCGTCGTCGGGGGCGCCGCCGGAGCCCGCGACGCCGCCGATGCCAACGTCCGAGGTGTCAGACCCCGCGGTGGTTTGGCCCACGAGCTCGCCGTTGGCGTAGAGCCGCACCTTGAAGCCGACGGGCGCCACGCCGTTGAACGCCGGCGACATCTTGTTGGTGACGTTGTCCGTGTTCACCATGCCCGAGTCGCTGGCATTGATCATGTCCGCCGTGACGCCAGCCCCCGCGTCCGGCAGCGGGATGATGATCGTGATCCCCAGCGGCGGCGACGCGGTGCTGCGGCCCGTCGCCGGAATCGGGATGCCGAGCACTTCGCGATTGTCGAAGATTCGCAGCCGGGCCGAGACGAAGTAAGTTCCCGCGGCCAGCGGCGCGGCGGGTGTGAATGTATAAAGCTCGGGAGTCGCCGCGATCACGGGGTCAGCGAAGACGGTCGTCGACGTTCCGGCGGTCACGTTGACCAACGTGACTTCGACGGCGACGCCATCGATCAGGCCGACAGTCGCGGCCGCCGCGGTCAGCACGGTGAGCTCGCCGGCGCCGGCCACGCCGTCCTTATTGACGTCGACGAACTCGAGCACGTCGGTCTGGATGAAGAACGTGGGCGTCGTGTCGCTGGTCACGCCGTCGCTGTTCGACTCGCCCGTGTCGCTCGTGGGAGCAAGCTGCACGCCGGTGGGCGCGGGCGCCGCGTAGTTCTCGATCTCGAGGTTGTACGTGTTCGTCGCGCCGTTGGCGCCGAAGACGCGCACCAAGTAGGTTTGCTGCGCGACGACGGGGATGATGATCCGCTCGTCGTCGTCCACGGAGTTGCCTTGCCCGACGGGCGTGATGTTGTCGCCGCTGGAGTCGAGCGCCTGCACGTCGATATCACCCACGGCGTGGGTGAAGTACGTGTTGATCACCAACTGGCCCGTGTGGTGCGCGACGATGCGGAAGAAGTCCACATCGTTAGGGATGTCGATCGACAGGTTCTGCGCGAGGATGTACGGCGACGACCCCAGCACAGTCGCGGTCGCGACGGTGTCGTTCAGCTCAAACTGGTCGGCCGCGAGCATGTGGCGGTGCTCGAGCGACTCCATCGCCAGTGAGCGCGTGAGGCGGCTACGACGGTGTGACAGCGGGGCGCTCATCGCCCAAGGGGCGCGGCGCGAGTGCGAACGGCGAAACATGGCGAAACCTCAAGGAGTCGATTCAAAGCGGGGCGAACGCGTCGCGCGCGCGGGCGGCCTGAGGGTTCCATCGCGAAGAGGCGGCGTCGGGCGACCGGTCGCTCAACGCCTGTGCCCGCGCACATCCAAGATTTGTGCGCGAAGTCCTCGGCAGGCCCACAGATGGTAACATCGGGGAGATAGGCAAACAATGCGGCGGAGGTCGAATAGCCTCTCGCAGAAAACGGGAGGGCGAGGCTCCTGCCGAGCCGTTTCGTCGATGCGCGGTTCGGCAGGAGCCTCG
>JANOIK010000760.1:0-1820 GCA_031407585.1 Planctomycetota bacterium
GCCTGCTGCAGGTAGGCGTCGGTTTCGGTGAATCCCACGCCCTGGAGGAAGCACAGCTCGCCGAGCCGCACGTAGGGGTCGCCCTCCAGCGGAGCCAGCGCCGCGGCCTGCCGTGCGTGGGCCCACGCCTCGTAGAGCAGCTCGTGGTTGCCGGCGGTCGCCCGCGCGAGCCACGCCCGCAACTCCGCCGCGCTCGCAAACTGCTGCTGCACCGCGCAGTCGCGAATCATCGATGCCGGCATGCGGTTCTCGGACATGTCCATCCGCAGGTTGAACAACTGCACGCACCGGCCGGCGAGCATTTCGTGAGCCTGCGCGAATGCGGGGCGGCGGCGGACCACCGACTGCAGCTCGCGAATCATCGCTTCGTAGGCCGCGACCTCGGCCTGTTGCGTTTCGAGGCGCGTCGCCGCGGCGTCGGCTGGCGCCAGCGAGGCGGCGCGGGCGGCGAACTGGCGGTGCGAGCTGGCCATCCGCAGATACGCGTCCCAGTGCGACGCGGCGAGCGCGGGAGGCAACAGTTGGAACGCCGCGAACAGCCCGGCGAGGACCGCGCCGGCCGCCCAGGGCAGGGCGGCGCCCCAGGACGCCGTGCCGCGATCGGAGGACGCCGACGCCGGCTTCAGGCTCGTTGTTCCCAGTCGCATCAAACAGGCGAGCAACACGAGCGTAGTCGCCATACACGCGGGGATGAACCACACGAAGTCGCATGTCGCGTGAACGACGCTCGCCGCGAGCGCCGCCGCGCACGCGCCGGCTAGTACGAGCGTCTCGGGCGACTCGGCAGATTTTAGGCCGCGCCAACACGCGGCGGCCGCAAGCGCAATCGTCGCGGCCAGCAGTACGCCGCCCGCGACGCCGTTTTCGGTAACGATTTGCAAATACCCGCTCTCGGCATGCGTGTAGTGCTTGCCGGGCGGGTCGCTCGTGTAGAGCGGGTAGACGGTGGAGTGCGTGCCCGCGCCGGCGCCCAGCAGACCGCCGTCGCGAATCGCCGCGAGGTTCGCTTCCCAGATGCGGCGTCGCCCGCCGCCGGCGTCCACTTCATCGAGCGACTGCGCCGTGAGTGTATCGAGCCGCTCGGCGACCTGGTCGTAACCGGTCGCCGCGATGGCGAGGAACACCGCGAGCGCGCCGCCGCCGAGCACGGCAAGCCGCCCGCCGCGAAGCATCCCGGCACGCCAGAGGATGCAGCCCATCGCCGCGGCGGCGGTGGCGAGCGCCAGCGCCCCGCCGCGCGAGCAGGAGAGCAGCGCGGCGGCACAGGTGACGACAAGCAGCGCGCCGACTCCCCATGCTATCCTCATTCCGGCTCCCTCCCCCTGGAGGGGAGGGCTGGGGAGGGGGGACGAAGCGGGTACGCGGCGGGCCTTCGGATTCGGACTAACAATCGAGTTGTTTGTCTGCAGGCGAGTCACCAACCACGCCCCAAGCGCCGGCACGCCCAGCGCCAAGAAATGCGCAAAGTGATTCCGATTCGCGAACGCCCCGCCCAGCCGCGCGCCCGCGTCGCGCGTCGGGTGCTCGTAAATCCACAGAAACTTTCCGTTCGGCACGGCGTACTGCACGAGCCCCACGACCGCCATCGCGCCGGCCGACAGGCCGACCCAGGTGATCAACCGCCGGGCGTCGGCGGCCGTCTCGACGCGCTCCAGCACAGTCACGAATAGCAGCGCGTACGCCGCGAGCATCGCGAGCGACAGCCGCGTCGCCTCGGGATCGAACGTCACGGTGTTCCACACGCCGAGCGAGCCGGGCACGTCGCCGCCGGTCCACAGGGGCAGCGTCTCGCCGATGCGCGGGGCCAGCCATGCCACCGC
>JANOIK010000765.1:0-2973 GCA_031407585.1 Planctomycetota bacterium
TCGCTGCGGAGCACCTCGGGGGCGTCGGCGACCGCGCGGCCGGCGTGCGACGCCTCACTCCACAGCCGCCAGCACACGCCCGGCGCCGTGCGGCCCGCGCGGCCGGCGCGCTGCTCGGCAGAAGCCTGCGAGATGGGGATCAGTTGGAGCCGCGGCAGCCCCGTGGCGGGCGAGACGCGCATCTGCCGGGCCTCACCCGAGTCGATCACCGCGGTGACGCCTTCGATCGTGATGGACGTCTCAGCCACGTTCGTGGCGAGGATGATCTTGCGGCGGCCCAGGTCCGTGAGCACGCGGTCCTGGGCGTCGGGCGGCAGGTCGCCGAACAGCGGGAGCAGTGCGTGGCCGTGCCGATCGGCGAGCGGGGCAAGGGCCTCCTGGCAGCGCATGATCTCGCCCACGCCGGGCAGGAACACCAGCACGTGGCCGGGCGTGTCGCGGAGCGCCTCGGGGACGAGCGCGGCGACCAGCTCGGGGAGCGGGCGCTGCTCGCCGCGACGGAGGTAGCGCGTTTGTACGGGAAAGCGGCGGCCCTCGGCGTGGATCACAGGGCAGGGTTCTGTTGAGCTCGCGCCGAGCAGCCGGGCGACCGGCTCGGCGGCGAGCGTGGCGCTCATCACCACGATGCGCAGGTCGGGCCGAAGCGTTTGCCGCACGCGAGTGAGTAGGCCCAGGACGAGGTCCATCTCGATGGTGCGTTCGTGGAACTCGTCGAGCACGACGGCGCCGACTTCCTCGATGGCGACGTCATCCAGCAGCCGGCGGAGCAGGATGCCGGTGGTGACGACCGTGAGCCGCGTGCAAGGTGAGGCGCAGGCGTCGAAGCGGACGCGGTAGCCGACCTCGGCGCCCAGCTCCACGCCGCGAAGCTGAGCGATGCGGCGGGCCACCGCGCGAGCGGCGAGGCGGCGCGGCTGGATGAGGATGACGTGCTTGCCGACGGGCAAGTCGTCCAGCACGGCGGCGGGGACGAGCATTGTCTTGCCGGAGCCGGGCGGGGCCGTGACGACGCAGGCGCCGGTGCGCGACGCGGCGACGGCATCGGCCAGGATGGCAGCGACGGGCAGGTTGGCGAGCTCGGCGTTGGAGTTCGTGGAGTCAGTCATGGGGGTGAGTATACGGGGAGTTTTGGCACTTCGGCTCGCGGGCGCGGTTCCAAAATTCGATGAGGATCGGCGTATTTCTCAGGGTTCGTGGGAGTCGGCCTGGAATATTGAAAATGCCGTGGCGGATGAAATCGTGCGGAGCGCCTGTTTTTCTCGAGTGGGAGTTTTGTACGCGGAACCGGAAATCACGTTGACCGTTCCAAAATTCGCCGCTCTCCGCGACGGAGCGCCGCGACGACGCGAGAAATGCCGAGGCTCCGACGCTGGGGCGCTGTTTTGGGTGCTGGAATTTTGGATGTGATGACATGGGAAGGCGTTGGAGGTCAGGTGTCAGAAGTCGGAGTGAAAGGGACGTAGGTCGGCCTTTCTAGGCTGACGTGCGGGCCGTTTGGTCGGCTTGTCAGGCTGGAAAGCCTGACTTACGGGCTGGTGCTCACACGTGTACAAGTATACAACAACGCGCGGCCCAAGAATAGCTGAACGCGCACGGAATAATTGAAAAACTGGGAGGCGTGCGGAGGGCGCCTCCGCGATTCCAAGAGAGGGAAAATGCGACCGCGGATTTCGCGGATTGCGCGGATGGGGATAGTAGCAGGCACACTCCGTACGCCGTGGCCTGAATTATTGAGCGGGCGTTTTTTCACTTCAGGCGAACGGCACACAGAGTGTGTGCCCGCTTCGGCCGATCTGCGACCTGCTACATTTAAGGCGACAGAGAAAAGGCTGGCCGCGACTTGAAGTGATGTTCCTGGAACCTTTTCCGATCTGAACGATCATTGAAGGGTTAAGATGAAGGTCAACAATGAGATTGTTTTTGAAGTTGAAGCCAATTACGACGAACTCGGAGAACTTGAAGAGTTTACTTGGGACTTATGGCCAACTGTCGAAGCGGAAAAGACGCTGCACTTAGATGAAAACGGATTGCCCAGGATTGGAAGCCACCTCTCACCTGGGATGATAGTCGTCGGAAAAATCGGGAAAACGAAGGCCTATTGCTCAGAGCGCAAGCCGACATCGCTTGAATTACACGGACTTAGCGAAGCTGAATTGCATGACAAATTCGGGCACTTGTGGAAACACACTTCGCAGTGCGTGCCGGACGGAGTATCGGGAATTGTTGAGGAAGCGAGACTCGTAGAAGAGAGCGGCGTTAAAAAAGCACGTGTGACGTTACGAATCTCGCCGACCGAACAGAATAGCTCGCCTTGAACTCTGCCATTGAAGCGAATTGATTTCTGGAACTTATTTCCGCGCCGAATTAGGAAGGGAAATAGCGACCGCGGATTGCGCGGATGGGGATCGGACGGGGAGCGGAGGGGGAACCACGAAAGGCACGAAAGGCACGAAAAGGGGGAAAATGCCTGGCGTCCGATTCTGGGTGGCATGCCTTCGTCCGCGTAGGCATGGGATTTTGCCGAGGCGGGGGGACATGCTCACGCGGACGAGAGCATGGCACACGAGCACCACTACCTCAGCGCATAAAAATGCCCGCCCAAGATTGGGCGGGCACACGGTTTGAAGGTCGTTCTTGCGGCGGTCAGACCGCGGCGCGCTTTGTACGGCGGCGGAGGACGCTGCGGCCGGCGCCGAGGGTAACTGCGACGCCCACGCAGAGCAAAGCGCTTGCCTCGGGGACGGCCGTGGCGTTGACCAGGAGGTTGATCTGGTTGGCGACCGAGGTATCGATGGTGAAGAACAGGCCGGACGCCAGGGCGGGCATCGTGCCGAGCGCGAGCGTGTTGTCGGTCAAGGCGCCGGTGTAGTTGATGAGCCGCCAGCTATTGCCGGCGGTCGCAGACAGGAAGCTGCCGGCGCCGATCTCGGCGACGTTGAGCGTGCCGTCGAGGGTGAGAGCGCCGGTGTCGGC
>JANOIK010000772.1:0-8410 GCA_031407585.1 Planctomycetota bacterium
TTTTGATCCCACGCGAATGGCAGAGAATGGCTTCCCGCCGTTGGCCCAGCTTCTCTATCTCTACGCCGACTTGCCGGCGCAATTGCAAACAAGCGGTCGCCAACAAACTTCCCCGCCGCCCCAGTTTCACGCACACGCCGGAAACGACCCTGCCGCGCTCGCAGCGCTCGTCGAGCGAACCTACGTCGGCACGCGCGATTGCCCGCGGCTCGATGGCGTGCGAACTTCCGCCGATGTGATCGCCGGTTACCAAGCGCAGGGCGAGCACCTCCCCCAGCACTGGTATGTCGTTGCCGATAACGACCACCAGCGGCGCGAGCTCGGCGTGCTGATTCTCGCCAACCATCCCGCGTCGCGTAATTGGGAGCTCGTTTACATGGGCGTCGTCCCCGAAGCGCGCGGCCGGCGACTCGGTCGACAGATCGTGGATTTCGCCCTGGAAACCGCGGCAAGCGCCGGCGCCGAACGCCTCGTGCTCGCCGTCGACGCGGACAACGCGCCCGCCGTCGACATGTACCATCGCTCGGGATTCACCGAGTGGGACCGCCGCATCGTCTACGCCCGACTCGCACCGGCCTAGCCGGACGGCCACGCCGTCCGGGACGCGCTACAGAAAGATTCAACCGCGGATTACACGGATTTCGCGGATCGGATTTGAGACTATCCGACGCAGAACCACCGATCGCGTCGAGCGCGCATCCCATCCGCGAAATCCGTGTAATCCGCGGTTTCCCCAACTCCGAATCTGCGCCGTTTTAGAGTCCCTCCATCAGCGCGTGCGCGGCCGCGCTCGGACAAACTTTCGCGCCGACAAATTATCCACCCCCCGAGCCCCACCCCCCGAAAATTTTTTCGCGACACTTCCTCAATTTCCACCCGAGCTTTCCCGGCAAATGCGCTCGCCCAGCAATCGGGCGCGGACCCGTCCGATGTCAAGGGCTTGGAGTTGATTGCTAGCACTCTTAGAATCGCCGCCTCGGGTGACAACGGCAGGCCGCGGGCGACCTCCGCGGCTTCCCAAAGAATGTGTGGCAACGTCGACCGGCCGATGGCGGCTGGTCGCTTCTCCGTAGGACAAGGGCGACAGCTTCCTCGTTTCCCCTGCCGGTTGAGTGGGCTCCCTCGCGGCGCCGCTCGGCTGGCAGCAAACGCGGCGTTGCGCCCTGAGGAGCTGCAGCAAGTGATCAAGGACGATTCGGACAGGCTGTCCGGGGTTTGCGACGCACTGCGCCGTCGGTTGGGAGCGGAACGTTTCGAACTGTGGCTCGGCGATCGCACGCGCCTCGAGCTTGCCGGCAACACGCTGCGGGTCGTCTGCGCGTCGCGGGCGGAGCTCACGTTCTTGCGCCGCAAGCTGCACCATCCGCTCGCCGAGTGCTGCTTGGCCGTGTGCTCGCCGGCGCCGACCATCGTGTTTGTCGAGGCGACGCCTCTCGCGGGGCACGCTCCGACTCGCCCCACCCTGCAACTCACGCGTCCCGCGCTGCAAAGTTCGTCGTCCACGCCCGCCGCGGCGACGCCCAGCGAAGCCCCGCGAGCGCCCGTTCACACGTTCGAGTCGTTCGCCTGCGGCGCCTCCAACCGCCTCGCCCTGCAAGCGGCGCGCGACTTGGCCGAGCATCCGGGCCGCTTCTCGCCGCTGCTGCTCAGCGGCCCGCCGGGATGCGGCAAGAGCCACCTGCTCGAGTCGGTCGAACACGCCGCGCGCCGCGCTCGCGGCCGCGTGCGCTCCATCGCCGTGTCGGCCGAGCAATTCACGTCGCAGTTTCTCGACGCGCTCCACCGCCGCGTGCTCCCCGGCTTCCGCCACAAGATGCGCGGCATCGACCTGCTGCTGATCGACGATGTGCAGTTCCTCGCCGGCAAGCCCGCCACGCTCGAAGAGCTGCACTACACGATCGACGCATTGCAAGCGCGGCAGGGCCAGATCGTGCTCACGAGCGATCGCCCCGTCGCCGACCTCGCCGCGTTTAGCCCGGAGCTCGCGTCGCGAATTGGCGGCGGCCTCGCCGTCGGCATGGACCCGCCGGACTACGCCGTGCGGCTCGGAGTCGTCCGCAGCATCGCCACCCGCGTGCGCGTGGAGCTGTGCGATCCCGTGATCGAACTGATCGCCCGGCAAGTCGTGGGCAGTGCAAGACTGCTCGCCGGCGCCATCAACCGCCTCGTCGCCGCGAGCATGGCCGCGAAGTCGGCCATCACGCTCGAACTCGCGGAAAGCACCATCGCGGACTTCTGCCGCCAACACGCCCCGCAAGTTCGCCTGCCGGACATCCAACGCGCCGTGTGCGACCTGTTCGGCGTCGAGCCCAAAGCCCTCGGATCGCAGCGCCGCTCGCGCGCCATCGCCGAGCCGCGGATGCTGTGCATGTGGCTGGCCCGGCGCTACACCCGAGCCGCCCTCAGCGAAATCGGCGACTTCTTCGGCGGCCGCAGCCACAGTACGGTGGTCTCGGCCAAACGAAAGTTCGACGACCTGATCAGCGCCGGCGGCGAAGTGACCATTGGCGACCGCCCCTGCCGCATCGACGAAGCGATCCGAAGAATCGAAGCCCGCCTGCGCACGGGTTAACCCATTTAGCCCCCGGTCATTGACCGGGGGCCGCGTGGAAACCCTGTTGCCACGCCCCCATCGCTTGACCATGATGGGTTTTCCCCTGGCCGACGTGACGCGATGTACGCGAGCGCGGCAGGGTGGGATTCAGGCGACGGCGGCACATCATGGCGATCGAGTTCAACGCCACGGGCGAGCGAAGACCGCAGCCCGCCGCCCACGCCGCCCTGCCCCTCTGGCGGCGTAAGCTCTACAAGCTCGTCCCCGCGCTCGACTCGCTGCGCACGTATACGCCCACCAGCTTTCGCCGCGACCTGATCGCCGGCGTCACCGTCGCCGCGGTCGCCGTGCCGCAGGCGATGGCCTACGCCACCATCTTCGGCATGCCGGTGCAGTACGGCCTCTACACAGCCATCGTGATGACGGCGGTCGGGGCGTTGCTCGATTCGTCGAAGCAGCTCATCAACGGACCGACCAACGCGATCTCGATCGCGATGCTCAGCGCGCTGGCCGTCGTCCCCCTGCCGACGCTCGACGACCGCATCAATGCGGCGATCCTCATGGCCGCGCTCATCGGGCTGATCCAAACCGGCATCACGCTGCTTCGTCTGGGAGATCTTTCTCGCTACATCTCCCACGCGGTGATCGTCGGATTCACGGCCGGCGCGTCGGTGTTGCTGGTGCTCGACCAGCTCAAGAACGTGCTCGGCCTCAAGGCGATGGGCGATCCGCACAACCACTTCGTCACGCGTTTCTATCGCACGATGACCGAAGGCGGTTCGGTCCACGCGCCCACGCTGTTGGTGGCCTGCGGCACGATGGCCGTGGCGTTTGCGGTGCGGTGGCTGAACCGGCGGTTCCGGCTCGGCCTGCCGGAGTTGCTGCTGGCGATCGCGGCCGCGGGGCTCAGCGTGTGGCATTGGGACCTCGCGGCGCAGGGCGTGAAACTGATCGACGCCGTGCCGCGCGGACTGCCGTTCTTCCAGGCGCCCGCGTGGAACTGGAATCTCGTACGGCAACTGGCGCCGAGCGCTCTGGCAGTGGGCATGTTGGGTCTGCTCGAAGCGATCGCGATGGCCAAGAGCATCGCGGCCAAAACGGGGCAGAAGCTGGACGTGAACCAGCAGTGCCTCAGCGAGGGGCTCGCCAATCTCACCGGCAGTTTTTTCCGCTGTTTTCCGGGCTCCGGCTCGCTGACGCGGTCGTATATCAATCACCAGGCCGGCGCCGCGACGCAGTGGTCCGGCGTGATCTGCGCCGGCATGGTCGCACTCACCATCCTCGCCTTGGCGCCGCTGGCCCAGTACATCCCGAAGGCGGCGCTGGCCGGGGTGCTCATGGTCACCGCCACGCGCATGATCGACGTCGCGGGGATCAAGTATCACTGGCGCGCCACGAAGTTCGACGCCGCGATCGTCGCGGCGACGGCCCTGTCGGCCGTGCTGGTCTCCGTGGAATTCTGCATCCTCGTTGGCACGGTGCTCTCGTTTCTGATGTACGTGCCCCGGGCGGCGCGCGTGCGCGTGGATGAGCTGATCATCACCGACGCCCATCACATTCGCGAACGCAATGCGGGCGACGCCGCGTGCTCGCTCATCAAGATCTATAACTTCGAGGGCGAGCTGTTTTTCGGCTCGGGCCCGGAGTTCGAAACGCATCTCGAGTCGATCGAGGCGCATCTCGACGCCTCATGCCGCGTGCTCGTGCTGCGCGTGAAGCACGCCCGCAACCCGGACGCGGTGTGCATGCATTTGCTGGCGGAGTTCATCGACCGCATCGCGAAGCGCGACATCGCGGTATGCCTCTCCGGCGTGCGCGACGGGTTCTTTAACACGCTTCACAAAGTGGGCATTGTCGAGAAGCTCGGCGCCGACCGCGTGTTCCGCGAAGTGCCGCAAGTCTGGACCAGTACCGCGACCGCGATTGAATGGGCCCACGCACAACTCGGCAACGACCTGTGCGAAACGTGCCCGCGCCGCATCGGCGCCCCGCCGGGCGGCGGGCAGTGGCACTTCGTGATATAAGAAGGCGGCCTTCGCGTCCGCCGTCGTTTGATAATTGGCAGTCGTCCCTGAGACGGCTATGTTGATCGGCTCTTGAGATTGCCGCGCCCTCACTTGATGGAGACTCAGTCGATGAAGGAAACCCTAGCGATTGCTCTCGCCGCTGTTTGCTTCCTGGCGACGGCGCCCCGAGTCAACGCCCAGACCGGGCGCCCGGAAGCCGAGTATGAAACGCCCACTGCGCCCGCTTCGGAGGCAGATGTCGCCAAATACGGATTGCTCAAGCCGACCAATGGCGAAGACTCATGGACCTTCGAGCTCTCCGGCGAAGGCAAAGGAGCGATGTGGATCATCGAGGAAGCCGCCATCTTCCTGATTTCCAAGACGACCGGAACGAACTGGCATGTCCAGGCGTATCAAACCGGGCTCGATCTCGAGGACGGCAAGGACTACGTCGTCAAGTTTCAATTGAAGTCGCCCGAAGAGCTGACCGTGCTGCTACAAGCACTTGTTGACGAAGGCGACTATCACAGCATTGGCCTCAACGAGGAGATCGCGGCGACCAAGGAGTACAAGGACTACGAGTTCACCTTCACCGCGAGCGACGTCGCCAAAGGGAACAACCGACTTAGCTTCGTACTCGGCAACGCTCCGGGCATCGTGTACGTGAAGAACCTTTCGCTGAAAGCTAAATAAGCTTGCCTCACTCCTCTTCACTGCCGTCGTCGCCGGCGGCGCCGTCGGTGACCATGCCGAGTTGGCGCATCTTGCGGTAGAGGTTCGAGCGGTGCAGGCCGAGGCGCCGCGCCGCTCCGCTCATGTTGCCGCGTGCGGCGTCAATCGTTTTGCGGATGTAGTGCTGCTGGAAGTCGCGCGTCGCGTCGGCGAGCGAGCCCGCGATGTCGAGCAGCTCGGCGTCGCCGCCGGAGTCGATCAGCACGAGGTCCTCGGGCTCGACCGTGTCGCCCGGCGTGAGGTACGCGATGCGCTCGGTCATATTCCGCAGCTCGCGGACGTTGCCCGGCCACCTGTGCGAGAGGAGCCGCTTGCGTGCGGCGGCGGAAAACTTGGGCGCCTTGCGGCCCATCGTGCGGCAAAAGCTGGTGAGGAAAAAATCCGCCAGCCGCAGCACGTCTTCGCCGCGATCGCGCAGCGGGGGAAGTTCGAGGCTCACGACGTTGAGCCGGAAGAACAGGTCCTCGCGAAACCGTTTCGCGCGGACCATCGTGCCGAGGTCCTGGTTCGTCGCGGCGAGGATGCGCACCTCGGTGTGGATGGGCGTCGAGCCGCCGACGCGGACGACGATTTTGTCCTCGAGCACGCGCAGCAGCTTGGCCTGGCCGCTGAGGCTCATGTCGCCGATTTCATCGAGAAACAGCGTGCCGCCCGAGGCGAGCTCGAACTTACCGACGCGCGACTCGCGGGCGTCGGTGAAGGCGCCCTTTTCATGGCCGAAGAGCTCGCTTTCGAGCAGCGTCTCGGTGAGCGCGGCGCAGTTGACGGCGATGAACGGCTGATCGCGGCGGCGGCTGAGGTTGTGGATCGAGCGGGCGACGACTTCCTTGCCTGTGCCGTTCTCGCCCAAAATGAGGATCGCGAGGTCCGTATCCGCGATCCGGCGGATCGTGGAACGGACCGCTTCAATCGCCGGGCTCTCGCCGATGAGCTGCAGGCCCTGAGCGGCTTGCTCGACGAGCTGCTGGTGCTTGGTGAGCAGCTCTTCGAACTCCTGGGTGTTCTGCAGTGCGACGGCCGCGTGGGCGGCGAGTTCGACCAGGGCGTCCTCGTCCTCTTCGGTGAAGTGGCCTTCGCGTTTGTTGAGCACTTCGAAGACGCCGAGGATGCGTTCGCCCGGGGCGACCAGCGGCACGCACAAGACCGTGCGCGTCTTGTAGCCGGTGAGGGCGTCGACCTGGCGGTCGATTTCGTCGTCGCCCAGTCCGCCGCCGACGCGGCGCGACTCGCCGCTGTGCAGCACCTGGCCGACGATGCCGGCGTCGTCGGCGATGCGCAGCTCGCCGCCTTTGACGCCGAGGGCCGGGCGGCCGACGAGCTCTTTGTGAGTGCGGTCCCACAGGAAGATGCTCGCGCGGTCGGCGGCGAGCAACTCGGTGGCGGCCTCGGCCATGGCTTTGAGCAGGGCCTCCATGCTGTTGGTCTGCCGCCAGGCGTGGGTGATCTCGAGGATCGTCTTCAGGCGGCGGATGCGCGAGTTGCCCTGCTGGCGAGAGTCGACGGCGTGCATCGCGGCGGCAAGGCCTTCGGCGAACTGCGTGAGGGCGGGCGCCTCGGCGACGCGGCGAGCAACGAGCGCGTAGCCGTCGCCCAGCGGCGCGGCGGTCCACTCTTGCCAGGTGGCCAGCGCGTTCATGTCGACGGCGTCGGCGACGACTTCGGTGGGAATCTCGCTGCCCCGCACGCCGCTGGCGGCGGTGAGCTGCCACTGGGGCGGGTTAGCGCGTAACACCGCCAAAGCGCCAGCGCTAAGTAGTGCACGGGCCTCGGGGAGCACTTCGGCCAGGAAGGGCTCCAGGCGGTCGTGCTTGCCGGTAGCTGTCACCAGGAGGCGTAGAAGCTCAATATGATTCGCGAAAGCAGGCATTTTCATGGCAGCGGGGATCAAACTGCTCCAAGGAGGACGGGCGAACTGTGGCCAGTCTGAGTTTAATCCTACCGCATTGATGTCACAAAGGCAACGGTTTCGTCTCGCAAATGATGTCCGTGAGATACGCTGGCGGCGCATTTCGGGCCGAAATGCGTGTCCGTATCGCCGCACTTCCGACCGCAAGTTGTTCATTTCAATAGGTTTAGGCGTTTGCTGGCAGCGGCCCTCTTCGCGGCGAGCGGCGGGAGTGGTATCTTGCGGCGGTTGGCTGGGCGATTGCCTCGGCCGACGGTCCGCATTTAGGAGCGTTCCATGGGGTTGTTCGACGGAAAAAAGGGCCTGATCACGGGCGTCTTCAATAAGCAGTCGATCGCCTGGGCGATTGCCGAGCGCATTCTGGACGAAGGAGGCGTTTGTGCCTTTTCGTACATGCCCGACAAGCCGGACGACGAGCGGCAGAAGAACCTCAATCGGATCACGAAGCTCACCGAGGGAAATCCGAACGTGAAGTTCGTACACCCGATGGACGTGACAAATGACGAGCAGATCGCGGCGGTGATGACGCGATGCAAAGAAGAGCTCGGGCAGATCGACTTTCTGCTGCACTCGATCGCGTTCGCGCCGCCGGATGATTTGCGCGGCGAAACGATCGCGACGAGCCGGGCCGGGTTCAAGCTGGCAATGGAGATCAGCGCGTATAGTCTCATGGCGCTGTGCAATGCCGCGCGGGGCGTGCTCTCCGAGAACGCGAGCGTATTGACTCTCACGTACTTCGGCGGTGAGAAGTGCGTGCCGGGGTACAACATCATGGGCGTGTGCAAGGCGGCGCTCGATTCGATCGTGAAGTATCTGGCGTTCGACCTGGGTCCGCGGGGGATTCGGGTGAACGCGCTGTCCGCGGGGCCGCTGTCGACGATCTCGCAACGCGGGGTGGAAGGCGGTGACATGTTCACGCTGTACGAGAGCGTAGCGCCGTTGGGGCGGAACATCACCCACGAGGAAGCGGGCAAGACCGGGGCGTTTCTGCTGTCGGACATGTCCAGCGGCATTACGGCGGAGATCCTACACGTCGACGCGGGGTACAACGCGATGGGCTCTCCGGGGCGAATGGCGGACAAGTTCAAGGCGGCCCAGGCGGGGTCGTAGACCGGCCGCCCGCGATTTGCCGAGGCTCCGCCGCCGACAGATTCTATGTGTCCGGCGGGCTCGGCGTTTTCTTGCGCCGAGCGGACAGAATGGCGTCCCGGT
>JANOIK010000781.1:0-3828 GCA_031407585.1 Planctomycetota bacterium
TGCTCACGATTCTTGCTTTCCGCTGGTTCGGAGTCTCCATCAACACAATGACTTTGGGTGGCATCGCCGTTGCCATTGGGGATTTGGTGGACGATTCCATCGTGGATATTGAGAACATCTATCGACGCCTCAAGGAGAATCGCCATCGAGAAAATCCAGCCCCTCCCCTGCGGGTCATCTATGAAGCGTCGACCGAAGTTCGCAATTCAATTGTCTACGCGACGTTAATCGTCGCGCTAGTGGTGTTGCCGCTGTTTTCGCTCAGCGGGCTGGAGGGCCGGATTTTTGCGCCCTTGGGAGTGGCGTACATCACCTCGCTGATGGCCTCCTTGGCAGTCTCGCTCACCGTGACGCCGGTGCTTGGATCATACCTCCTGCCAAATGCCAAGTTTCTCGACGAACGCGAGGATCCGTTCGTTCTTCGTTGGCTGAAGATCGGATTTGAGCGCGTGCTTCGCGTCAGCCTGAGGCACGCCAATGCCGTGCTTGGAGCGGTCGCGGCATTAGTCGTCCTGTCTCTCGTTTCGATCCTGTGGATGGGGGGAGAGTTCCTTCCTCCGTTCAATGAAGGAACGCTCACGGTGAGTTTGCAGACAGAGCCCGGGACGAGTCTTCAGGAAAGCAATCGGGTGGCCCGGCGCGCCGAGTCGCTAATCCTAGAAGTGCCGGAGGTGCTTTCCGTATCCCGTCGCACGGGCCGCGCTGAACTCGATGAGCATGCCGAAGGGGTTAATTCCTCGGAAATAGACGTTCGTCTAATGGAGCATGAACGTCCCAAGCCCGGCTTGTTCTTCGGAGCCATGCGGATGGTTCCGATTGCTCACCTCTGGACTTACGAAACGATCAGCCGACCGCGTGAGGAGGTGCTTGCCGACGTCCGCGATCAGGTGACGAGCATTCCCAATGTGCGCATCAACATTGGCCAGCCCATTTCGCACCGCTTAGACCACGTCATGTCCGGGGTGCGGGCGCCAATTGCCGTGAAGGTCTTTGGACCGGATCTGCAGGAATTGCGAATGGCGGCTCAAGACATTCAGGATCGGATCAGCCAGATACCTGGCGTCGTCGATCTCCAAACTGAGCCGCAGGTCGAGGTTTCGCAGCTACGACTCAAGGTGAACCATCAAGAAGCCGCCCGTTATGGCCTTGCGCCGGGCGACGTGGCTGAACTCTTGGAGACGGCCTATAAGGGGCGAGTCGTCTCCCAGGTTCTCGACGAGGATCGTTATTTTGACCTCGTGGTATGGTATGACGAGCAGTCGCGCGATGATCCTGACACAATCAACAAGACGATCATCGAGACGCCTTCGGGGCGAAAGATCGCATTAGGGCAGGTCGCAGCAGTTCTTGACACCACCGGCCCCAACACCTTGAACCGCGAAAATGTCCAGCGACGGATCGTCGTGTTCTGCAATGTTGCCGGGCGAGACTTGGCGAGCGTGGTCAGTGACATTCGCCAGGCGGTCGCACCGGTTGAAAAGCAATTGTCGAGCCTTGCTGGAAGCTACCACGTCGAATTCGGTGGTCAATTTGAAGCACAGCAACAAGCCAACCTTCGACTTGCCGTGTTGGGCGGCTTTTCCATCGTGGGCGTTCTGCTGCTTCTCTACAAAGCGCTCGAGTCGTGGGCGGCGGCCCTGCAAGTTCTCGTCAACATTCCTTTGGCGGCGATGGGATCAATCATCGCCTTACTCGTCACGCAATGGCCCGCGTGGGACGTGCTGCAGGCCGCGCCGTGGTGGCAGTGGCCCAAAGTTTGGGCGGAAGCGACCAGCCTTTCCGTCGCCCATTGGGTTGGCTTCATTACGCTGATCGGCATCGTAAGTCGCAACGGCATCATGATGATTTCTCATTACCTGCACCTGATGAAGCACGAGGGCGAACCGTTCGGGGAGCGAATGATTATTCGCGGAACGCTGGAACGGCTGGCGCCGGTGATGATGACGGCGATGACGAGCTTCGTCGGGCTCTTGCCGCTCCTGTTTGGTGCAGGTCAGACAGGCAAGGAGATCTTGCACCCGTTGGCCGTCGTGGTGTTTGGCGGAATGCTGGCCTCGACGCTTCTCGACCAAGTCGTGACGCCTGCTCTCTTTTTCAAGTTCGGCAAACCGGCGTTGAGGGACCAGACCCGATTCGACGGCAAGGCCTTTAACACCGAGAACCCGCCCCGGCCGCTCCTGGATGCAATGGACGGCAAGGGGCTTTTATCACAAGACGCCGCGAAACAACGGGCATAACACATGGCGACTACTACCCGAAAGATTGTTGGCCCTAGCCGCTGGGCAAGTTTTCAACCCGTTGCGCGCGGTGTCGCGACAGCAATTGGCTGGACGAGGGGAACTCGCGCCATCCTAGAGCGCAAAAAATACCGCCCGTGGCGAGCGGGCGGCGTTCAATGCACGACATCAAATAGCGCGAGCGAGTCGAATCAGGCGCCGGCGCCCATCATTTTTGCCATCTCCCGGCAAGACTTCGCGCACTCGCGGCACGACTTGGCGCAGGCGGCCATTTTCGCGTCATCCGGATGCTTTTCGCACTCCTCCGCGCACATATCGCAGCATTCGGCGCAGCACACGCATGCTGGGCCGGCCAGCGGGCTTTGGCGAGCTGAGAGAGTTGCGGCCAACTTACAGCACTCGGCGCAGTCGGCGCAAAGCTGGGCCGCCTTGGCATGCTCCTTTTTGCCCTCTTCAAGCATTGTCAAGCAATGCTTGAAGCACGAGTCGCACTGCAACTGGCAGCCGGCGCAAACTGTCGCACATTTCATGAAGTGCTCGGCGTGCTCGCTTTCACCGGGAGCCGCTTGCAGGGCAAGGGCGATGAGACCGGGGGCCATCAATGACAGGCTGGACAACATCTTGAAACCTCCAAAAGGAATGTGCAGAGCGAACTACACAACTTGTGCAGTCGGCGGTGCCAAGTGCGGCAAACGACATGCCGCAATGTGAGTGTGTGCGTTCCGCATCGATCCGCAACCGTTCGTGGATCGGTCGCACAAACGAGCAACCCATTGAGAGAGCACCTGATCGATGCGCTGTCGTATTGAGCTACAAGCGATCATTGCGATGCGCATGCAAGGTGCATTTGTTAATTCGTTTTCATAACCGGGTGGAGGACCGCAATTGAATTAACTCTCGAGCCATGAACTTGACAGTCCGAGCGAGTACGAGTTGTTGACGGGCTTCCGTCGACTTGTGTCGCGCTACGTCCCATATTTGGAGTTTCTTATGAAGACATCGTTTGTTGCGGGATTGGTTGGACTGAGTCTTGCGCTTTGCGCGCAGATTGGCATTGCGCAAGAAGTGCATGACTATCATGCCGATGACTCGGCCGCGGGCGAAGCGGGGCATGGGTCAGCCGATGAGGAGGAGTCTGCCGCGATTGAAGCGAATCTGGGCACGTTGAGTCCGCAGGATCGCGAGCTGGCAGCGGCGCAGCGTTATTGCGTGGTAATGACCGATATGCCGCTTGGCGCGATGGGCCTGCCGTTGAAGGTCATTGTCAACGGTGAAACTGTCTTTGTCTGCTGCAAGGGATGTGAGAAGAAGGCGCTGACCGACCCGACAAAAACGCTGGCGACGGCCAAGAAGCTACGCGAGGCGGTCCAAGAAGAAATTGCGATCGCGGCGAACATGGCCGAACTGAGTCCGGCTGATCGTGAGTTGGCCGCGGCCCAGGGCTTCTGTTCGGTTATGGTTGATAATCGCTTGGGAACGATGGGCCCGCCGCTAAAAACCTCCGTCGGTTCGGAGGTCGTGTTTCTGTGCTGCGAAGGTTGTGAGGCGAAGGCCACGGCTGATCCCAACAAGACGCTTGCGTCAGTCAAGA
>JANOIK010000805.1:0-1653 GCA_031407585.1 Planctomycetota bacterium
CCGATTGTGGCCTCAGGTGCAGTTTGCCGTTCCTGCGGGACGACCTATCCTTGTGAGGACTCCCGCACCGGCGGCTCCCATTTGTCCGCACCGCCTCGCAAACTGTTCGACTGCGATGAACGGCCAGCACCTCGACCTGACGACGCCCCATCCGCTGCCTGACGGCGTGATGCAGGCCCGCGCTGCGGCCGAGGGGCGTTTTCTGGGCGTCCACTTCGCATGCTGCGACGCCTACGCGCGGATTTATCCCAACCGGCAGAACTCAGCCTACGTCGGCCACTGCCCGCGGTGCGCGAAGAAGGTCGAGTTCGCCATCGGGCCGGGCGGCACCGACGCACGATTTTTTGTCGCCCAGTGAAAATGGTTATTCGACGCTTGCGGCTTAACGATCAAATGCCGCGAACCTTGACCCAACACTGCCGCTCAGTTACAACAGAAACCATGCAAGCCGTCACCCTATTAGCCCTGTTACTACTCGAGCTCCCCGGGAGCGTGGCTTAGGGTTCGTCTGCAATTCGTGAATTACCAGAACCCTGAGGCCCCCCGGCCCCAGGGTTTTTTTGTTGATATCCCCCTCCCTGGAAGGGAGGGGCTAGGGGAGGGATTCCCGACGCCTCAATTCCAGTTAGGTCGGAATCCAGGATCGTTCATACCAAGCGCTTCCCGACCACTCACCACTCACTCCACAAATCCCATGTCACGCCAAATCGTCATCTTCGACACCACGCTTCGCGACGGCGAGCAGTCGCCGGGCTGCAGTATGAACCTCGATGAAAAGCTCGAGGTTGCGCAGGCCCTGGTCGATCTGGGCGTCGACGTCATCGAGGCGGGGTTTCCCATCGCGTCGCCCGGCGACTTTGAATCCGTCCGCAAGATCGCCGACACGGTTCGCGGCGCCACGATCTGCGGGCTGGCCCGCTGCAACGAGAAGGACGTCGATCGTGCGGGCGAGGCCCTGCGCGGCGCCGACGACCGCCGGATCCACGTGTTTCTCGCCACCAGTGCCATCCATCGCGAGTTCAAGCTTCGCATGGACAAGGACGAAATCGTCGCCCGCGCGATCGCTGGCGTGAAGCGGGCCCGCGGGTTTACGGACAACGTGGAGTTCTCGCCCGAGGACGCCGCCCGCACCGAGCCGGATTTTCTTTGCCAGGTGGTCGAGGCCGCGATCGCCGCAGGCGCCACGACGGTGAACATTCCCGACACCGTGGGTTACGCGACGCCGCTGCACTATGGCCGGGTGATTAAGACGCTGGTCGACCGGGTGCCGAACATCGACCGGGCCGTGATTAGCGTTCACTGCCACAACGACCTGGGCCTCGCGGTCGCCAACAGCCTGTCGGCCATCGAAAACGGCGCCGGGCAAATCGAGTGCACGATCAATGGCCTGGGCGAGCGCGCGGGCAACTGCTCGCTCGAAGAAGTCGTGATGGCCCTCCGCACGCGGCACGACTACTACCAGGCCACGACGCGCATCAACACGCCGCGGCTCGTGCCCACCAGCCGCCTCGTCTCGAGCATCACCGGTATGGTCGTGCAGCGCAACAAGGCGATCGTCGGCCGCAACGCCTTCGCCCACGAGGCGGGCATTCACCAGGACGGCATGCTCAAGGAGCCGAGCACCTACGAGATCATGCGGCCCGAGGACGTCGG
>JANOIK010000890.1:0-2086 GCA_031407585.1 Planctomycetota bacterium
TGCAGTACCGGTTTCTGCCGCTGCCGGCGGTTGGCGGGCCGGTGGCTCGGCGATGATTCCGTGTGGCATGCCCTCGTCCTCGTGGGCATGTCCGTGTTGGCCCCGCAATGGCCACGTCGGCAGACCTCCGAGGCCATGCCACCCCCGGACCGGCGATACCATCGCCGGCTTTATGATGAGGTGCATCTCCTTGCCGATGGATTGGTCGCAACTTATACTCGGCAATTCACTTGGAGCGAATTGTCGGTCGCCATTGGCGGCGATTTCGGGAAGGCGCGAACCCTTTCTGCTGGCACTCCGTACCACGTGATGCGATGGTCTTTGCGGACCGCGGCAAGGGGCTGCCGGCGGGTCCCGCGGCGAGCCTCCGAGTCCGGGCAGCCGGGCGGCCAACGGCGTATTTGCCGCTGTTTCACTTACTCTTCCACGAATCGCTAAAGCACGTCTCCCGATGAGCGAAGAAATTGTTGTCCAAGCGCGGTCCCTGTCGAAGGTGTACCGCGATTTCTGGGGCCGGCAGAAGGTCCGCGCCCTGAAGGCCCTCGACCTCACGGTCTCGCGGGGCGAGGTGTTTGGCCTACTGGGGCCCAACGGCTCCGGCAAGACGACCACCATCAAGCTGCTCCTGGGGCTGTTGTTTCCCACCGAGGGCGAGGCCCTGGTGTTCGGCAAGGCGGCCACCGACGTCGCCAAGAACGAACGGCTGGGGTACCTCCCCGAAGAGTCGTATCTCTACCGGTTTCTGACGGCCGAGGAGACGCTCGACTTCTACGGCCGGCTGTTCGACATGCCGTCCGATGTTCGGCAGCAGCGGGTCGATTCGCTGATCAAGCTGGTGGGGCTCGACCGAGCGCGCAAGCGGCAGCTGCAAGAGTATTCCAAGGGCATGACCCGCCGCATCGGCCTCGCCCAGGCGCTCATCAACGACCCCGAACTGATCCTGCTCGACGAGCCGACCAGCGGCCTCGACCCCATCGGCACGCGCGAGATGAAGGACATGATCCTGAGGCTGAAGGACGAGGGGAAAACCATCGTCATGTGCAGCCACTTGCTGGCGGACGTGCAGGATGTGTGCGACCGGATCGCGATTCTGCACCAGGGCGAGCTCAAGGAATTGGGCCGCGTCGACGAGCTTCTGCGGGTGGCGGACGTCACGCAGATTCGCGCCAAGAACCTGTCGGCGGACTGCCAGACCGAGATCCGCGATGTGATCTCGCGGCATCATGGCGAGCTGGTATCGCTGGGCAATCCCACGACGACGCTCGAAGAGCTGTTCCTCGAGATTGTCTCGGACAGCGAAGCCCGCCCCGGTCGTCGCGCGGGGGTGAAGTGACGTGTGACGCTTTGGCGTCGATTTGACAAATCATAAAGCCGGCGATGGTCTCGCCGGTCCTTTAATTCCGGCGATACCATCGCCGGCTATCTGCAAACGATGGTTCTTGAGCAAGAAGTTCTGCCGTATCTCCAGTGGTTGCTGCAAGGCAGCGACGACTCGATGGGCGCGCTGCCGCGCTTTTTGATCGTACTGGCCTTCCTGCTGCTGTTTTTCATGGTGGTGGGCTTCCTGGTGGCCGCCGGACGCGAGGGCATGCTTCGCGGCGGCGATACGACCTACCGCGTCGTGGCCCGCGGCATTCGCGATTTCTTCATGACCTCGCCTCGCCGCGTTTGGGCGCTGGCCCGATTGGCGATCAAAGAGGCGCTTCGCCGGCGTGTGATCGTCGCGCTAGGCGTCTTCGTGCTCATCCTGCTGTTCGCGAACTGGTATCTCAACGTCACCGTGCAGAAGCCCGCGCGGCTCTACCTGAGCTTCGTGCTGACCGCCACCACGTACCTGGTGCTGGGCATTTCGCTAGTGCTCAGCGCGTTCAGCCTGCCGGCGGATTTCAAGTCGAAGACGATTTACACGGTCGTGACCAAGCCGGTGCACGCCAGCGAGATCATCCTGGGGCGCATCCTGGGGTTCACGATCGTCGCCACCGTGCTGCTGGCGATTATGGGAACGTGCAGCTACGTGTTCATCATGCGGTCGCTCGACCACACGCACCGCATCGACGCCACCGCGCTGGAAAACGACATGGAGGGC
>JANOIK010000959.1:0-8582 GCA_031407585.1 Planctomycetota bacterium
GCGCAGCCCCCCGGGGCATGCCGCTGGCGCTCGAAGACTCGACCCCAGCCACCCCGATCACCTGCTCAGACGGCGCCACGACCGCATTGAGCCGATGTTTGTCTTTTGCACATCGTCCAGGTATCATCGTGGCGATCAGCGGCGTATGTGTTTGCAGCGAGCGTTGCCTGATGTGGCGCAGGCGCCGATCTTTTCTACCCCTCCTCGTGGGAGTGCATCCCATGCCAACGAATTCTTGGCGTCGCCGAGGGATGAGCGTATGTGCAACTGCATTCTCATTGGCGTTGGCCGCGGGCTGCGGTGGCCCCCCCAGTCCCATCCAGCAGACGATCGACGCGATGGAGAGTTGCGTCGAATTGATGGAGCCCATCGCGGATGCAAATTCTGCGCGGGCCGCGATCCCGCAAATTGAGCCTACGTTCAAAGCGCTCGCCGATGCGACCGTTGCGGTCAACGACCAGATGAAAGACCCCGAGCAGGCCATGAGGCTCATGCTTCAGGCGAGGAAAGTCTTGCCGGACTTGGATCGGGTCACGGGCGACTTCGAGGTGGAGCTCGAAAGGCTCAACACCTTGAAGGGCCTTCCTGAAGAATTCTGGAATGAGTTTCGGGTCGAGTGGTATCACGTAAACCGCGCGATGGCGGCCGCCTCGGCCGAGGGCGATCCGGATTTCGACCCCGCGCTTCTCAGCGCGATGGATCAAGTCGTCGCAATGCTCGACCAGCATGGACCCCAGCGAACTGTCGAGTTCAAGCTGACCAGCGCCGAAGTTGGCAATAAGGACGCCGCGATTGCGCGTATTGTTGAATTGGCGGGGCCCAACGCACAAGTTGTGAGCTTTCAGGAACCGGAGGTGTATGACGAATGGCTCGTGGCCGTGGCGCCCGTGTCGGATTTCGACAAGTTGATCGCTGCGGTGGACTTTGGGAACGTGAGCGACCAGGACCCTGCGAAGCGAGAGGCGACGATTGAACTGGAGGCCGTGGAAAATGAGTCGCTAGAAACGACAGCGACGGAGCCTGCCGTGGCCGTCGAAGGCGACGCGATTGCTAGCGCTCCGCCCGCCGAGACCACGGTCGCATACGATCCGCGCGAGGGCACGCCGCCGCCGAACGCCGCTATTCCCATCGAGACGGCCGAGGCGGCGCCGGGCGACGAATCAACCATGTCGCAGGTGAAAGCACGACTCGGTGAGTTTCTGACCACGCTCGCCGCGAACGCGGCCAACGGCGGCATGTTGCCGGCCGCGGGCGCTCCCGGCGAACCCATGCCCTTCCACCCCAACTACCACGCGCAGCTGGCGGAGTTGCTCTTCGATGCGCAGTCGCCGTTCCATGAGAAGGCCGTGCTGGGGTTGCTCGAGGTCGGTCCCAAGGACGTGCCCGACAAGAAGCTGCGGGGGCGAATCGCTCAGGGCTATCGCCACGTGGCGTTCGAGACGCAGGCTCACATGGCCGAGGGCGTGCGGGGGCTGGTGCTGTGGGGCGGGAAGTTCAGCGCGCCACTGCTGATCCAACTGCTCGAGCGGAACGCCGCGGGCGGCATGGGCGGCGACGAGGCCGTCTACGCAGGGCTCGGCGAGATCGCGACCGCCGAGGGCGCCGAAGCCGTGGTGGCGCGCGTCGTCGCCGGCGGGACTTCGTCGGAGGCGGCCTGGGCCTGCCTGCGGCAGATGGGGCCGGTCGCCGAAGCGGCGCTCGTGGCGGAGCTGCCGTTCGAATCGCCCGAGGCCAACCAGGCCGCGATCGGCGTGCTCGGCGAAATCGGAACGAAGAAGAGCAACGCCATTCTTCGCAGGGCCACGAAGAGTGAGAACGAAGCCGTGGCCACCGCCGCGTTGGACGCTCTGAAGGCGATTGGCGAACGAGCGCGCGCCGCCGCTGCCGGAGAAAGCGGCGCCGCCGCCGCGCCGCCGGTAGCACCGCAGCCAGCGCCGCAGCAGACTCCGGCCACGACCCGCTGACCCTGGAAATCGGCCTACGCTTGTGCGTCGGATTTCCAGCAATTCCGCCCCAGGCTCGGCGAATACACCTGCAATCCTCCCGGGGATCGCTCCGGTATTTCGCCGCAGTGGCCGCGTAAAGCGAAACTTCCCTACAATCAGCGGACGCCGCGTCGTAAACCGGGGGCTAGCGCCCTGCGGCTGATCGGATGAGCCGGAACGCGCTAGCGTCCGGTTTCTTTGTGTGGCGCAAGCGGGGACACGATGATACTCGAATCGATTTACTTCTACGCAGCCCTCGTGGGCGGCACGATCCTGGCCTTCCAGTTCGTGCTGATGCTCATAGGCTGGAGCGACGGCGACGGCGCCTTGGGCGATGGCGCGCACGGCGCCGGTTCTGCCGGCGGTGACGCCGGCGCGGGCGATTCCTTTCACGGACACGGGTCCGGGCACGGGCACTCCCATGCCGGGAGCGACGCCTCGGCCCAGCACGTCGGCCACTGGTTTTATGAAATGCTATCCTTGCGCACGATCAGCGCGGCTGTGACGTTTTTCGGACTCACGGGCAAGGCGGCGCTCGCCCAGGGCGTGCACCCCGTTCCGACGTTGCTGTTGGCGTTGGTCGCGGGATACGCGGCGCTGGCTGGCGTGTTCTGGTTGTTCAAACAAGTGTTTCGACTCCAGCACGCCGGCAACGAAAACGTGCGTCTGGCCGTCGGGTTGCCGGCGACCGTGTACGTGCCGATCCCCGCGAACCGCGCCGGCGCGGGCAAGGTGACGTTTCGACTGCAGAACCGCATTGTCGAGTACCAGGCCGTGACGGACGAAGGCGATCGACTCGCGACGGGCGAGAAGGTCGTGGTCGAGTCGGTCGTGAGCAACGACACCGTGTCGGTGACGCGCGCCGCGACCGGTAGCGACGATTGAACCAGATAACAACGGTCGGATCACCCACAGCACATTCGCACTCGCATTGAAATCGAGAAACTCATGAGCCAATCGCTATTTCTCCTGGCCCAGGACGGCGGCATCCTCGAAAGCGCGGACATCGGCCGATTCGTTTGGCCGATCCTTATCGTTGTCGCGGTCGTCGCCATACTGCTGATGCTGGTCGGCTTCTTGAAGTCCACGATTCGCCGTTGCGGCAGCAACCAGGTGCTGGTCGTGTTCGGCGGATTCACGGGCAAAGGCCGCACCGCGAAGACCATTCACGGCGGCGCCGGCATCGTGCTGCCGCTGCTGCAGGACTACCGCTACCTGAGCCTCGAGCCGATCCAGATCGAAATCCCGCTCCGCGGCGCCCTGTCGATCGAGAACATCCGCGTCAACGTGCCGAGCGTGTTCACCGTGGCCATCGGCACGCAGCCCGACGTCATGACCAACGCGGCGATTCGCCTGCTCGACCTCACGACCGAGGAAATCCGCAAGCAGGCCGAGGAAATCATCTTCGGCCAGCTGCGGCAGGTGATCGCGTCGATGGGCATCGAGGATATCAATCGCAACCGTGACACGTTCCTGCAGCACATTCAGAATTCCGTCGAGCCCGAGCTCAAGAAGATCGGCCTGGTGCTGATCAACGTCAACATTACCGACATCACGGACGAGAGCGGCTACATCGACGCCATTGGCAAGAAGGCCGCGTCGACGGCCATTCAGCAGGCGCGCGGCGACGTGGCCGATCAGGAAAAGCTCGGCGAGGTGCGCGTGGCCGACGCCGAGCGCGAGCGGGTGGTGCAAGTGGCTTCGGCGACGAAGCTGCGGGAGATCGGCACCCGCGAAGCTCAACGCGAGCAGGCCGTGCGGCTGGCGGAACTCCAGAAGGAGCAGGCCGTCGGTGAGCAGGCCGCGGCATTCGGGCGCGACATGCAGGTGAAGGAAGCCGAGCAGTTGATGCGCATTTCCGTGGCTGAGGCCGACGCGGCGGCGGTGAATGGCGAAAACATCGCCGCGGCCAAAGTTGCGGCGTCCCAAGCGACGCTGCTGGTCCAGCGAGCCGAGGCTTACCAACGCGGCGAGGTTCGCAAACGCGAGGCCGAGGCGGCTGTGGCCGAAGCTCAGAACAGGGCTCAAGCCAAGGCGGCCCTCGCGGACGCGGAGCGCGTCGAAGCGGAGGAGCGAGCCAAGTTCGAGGCGCCCGCCAAGGCCCAAAAGGCTCGCATTCTGGTCGACGCCGAAGCCGAGGCCGGCAAGCGACGGCTCGAGGCCGAGGGCGAGGCGTCTGCGATCTTCGCGAAGCTCGAGGCCGAAGCCCGCGGTCACTACGAAATCCTCGCCAAGAAGGGCGAGGGCCTCAAGGCGATCGTCGAAGCGTGCGGCGGCGCCCAGCAGGCGTTCCAGCTCATGATGCTGGAGCATCTCGACAAACTGGCCGAAACGAGTGCCAAGGCGATCAGCAACATCAAGTTCGACAAGATCATCGTCTGGGAAAACGGCGGCAAGGACGGCCGCAGCTCGACCGCCGACTTCCTGCACAAGATGGCGGGCACCTTGCCTCCCATGATGCAGGTGATGCGCGACATCGGCGGCATCGAGATTCCCGACAGCATCGCCCGGCTCGTGGGCGAGGATGACCCCGCGGCGCCGGCCAAGGCCAAGAACGCGGAAACCGTCGGCGCCGACGCGTAACGTCGAGCGCGGCGGGACAATTCGGCGTCAACTCTTCCAACGGCCTGCGCGCGGACTCTATAATGGCGGGAGCGTGAAACGGCGCGGGCCGTTCGCGCTCGCCCCGCCATGCACCGCAAGAGGACGCCACGCCATGCCCGTCGCGATGGAGCTTTCTCGCATCATCATCAGCGAGATCAACAGCGAGCAGGTCATCTACCTGAAAGAGATCGAGGGCGAGCGGACGTTCCCGATCCTCATCGGCATCTTCGAGGCCACGAGCATCGACCGCCGCGTGAAGCACCAAGAGGCGCCGCGCCCGCTCACGCACGACCTGCTGGTCAGCGCGGTCGAGCAACTCGGCGGAGAGTTCCAAGACGTCGTGATCAGCGAGCTCAAGGAGCACACCTACTACGCGGTGCTGCGCGTGCGGCAGGGGGGCGAACTGATCGAGATCGACTCGCGGCCGAGCGACGCGATCGCCGTGGCAGTGACGTGCGACCCGCAGTTGCCGATTTATGTGTCGGAAGACGTGCTGACGGACGTGGCAGGCGGGGGGAGTTGAGCGGCGGCCGCGCGGCGTTGCTGATGCGGTGTACTCTATGCCCAACAGGCTTCGACGGATGAATGCCATGACGCGCCCCATATCTTTCCCGGCTGATGGATTCCAGGCCTGCCGGCTCTCCCGCCGGAGTCTGCACAAGGCCGGCGGCATGGCGATGCTGGCGTTTGCGGCGTCACCGCTGTCGGTGCTGGGCCAGTCGACTAAGCATCCCATCCTCTGGACAGCAGACTGGAGCCCTGATGGAAAGTATCTTGCCGTCGGCGGAAATGACGGATTCCTGAAGGTGTTTTCTGCAGATTTTGGATTGCTGACGACCCGCCGAATGAACGCTGCCGTCCAGTGCGTGGACTGGAATTTGGACGGGAAACTGTTGGCGATCGCATTAGACGATCGCCCGGTCGAGATCTGGAACATCGAAACCGAGAGGACGACCAGACTCGACGACACCGCCGCGGGTTCGAGGGCACTTGCATGGAGTCCCGATGGTGAATCGTTGGCAGTCGGGGACTACGAAGGCCTGCTAAAGATATGGACGAAGGACGGGAGGCTCGTCAGATCCCTCAAGAAGGAAGGTGGGAAGACCTACCTCTGCGTCGATTGGCACCCCAAGAAGGATGTGATCGTCACGGGCAGCGACCGGATCAGAGTATTCGATTTCTCCGGCGATGCGCCGAGGACCATCGAGCACAGGAAAGAAGACACGATTCTACTGACCGTGAAGTGGCATCCCGAGGGTGAGTTCTTCGCGAGTGGCGACTACGGGCACGATGGGATAGAGTCCTTGCTCCAATTCTGGAGCGAGGACGGGACACTCCTAAACTCAATGCACGGAAGCACGGCAGAGTACCGTAACGTCCGCTGGAGCCCGAAGGGCGAGTTCTTGGCGTCAGCGAGCGACGCCCTTCGGATATGGACGAATGACGGGCAACTGGTCAACGTGGGAGAGTCGCCCGACCTGCTGTGGGGCTTGGACTGGGACAATCGAAGCCGATCCATAGTGACCTCCAGCCAACAGGGGGCGATTACGATTTGGACGGAGAACGCTAAGCCGGTGAGAGAGATTCTCTGACGACGATCATCGATCAGCTAGGGTCGCCGAGGCGATTGTTCGGGCGGCGGCCAACAGGTTGCTAATTCCGAACTCTGGTTGCGGACCACTTCGTCAGCCCATCACGTCGGCGAACGCGTCACGGAGGGCCTTCAGGCCCGCGTCGCCCTGCGAGGGGTCGATCGCGACGTTCACGCGCACTTCGCTCGTGCTGATCATCTCGACGTTGATGCCCGCCTCGCTCAGGGCTTTGAACATCCGCGAGCCGACGCCCACGTGCGTGCGGATGCCGATGCCAAAGACCGAGAGGATCGCGATCGACGGGTCGCTGCTCACCGGGCCGACGTTGTCGCCGCCGAGCGACTCGGCCGCCACCTTCACGGCGCGGTCGACGTCGGCCCGCGGCACGGTGAAGCTGAGGCTCGCGACGCCGTCGTGGCCGGTTCCCTGGACGATCATGTCGACCAGAATGCCCTCGGCGGCCACGGCTTCGAACAGCAGCGCGGCGATGCCCGGGCGATCCGGCAGCTTCGCAATCGTCACGCGGCCTTGGGTCTGGTCGAGCTTGATGTCGTCGATCGTGAGATCTTCCATCCGCTGCAGCCGCGAGACGACGTCGACGGCATTGGCGCCGTCGCCGGTCTTGGCGGTCGCGCCGAAATTGCTGCGCGAGCCCGGCGGCTTCTCCAGCTCGAACTCGTCGTGTACCGCGCGCAGGGCGGACATGCCCTGCGAGCGCTCGATGAGGCACGAGATCTTGATCTGGCTGGTGGTGATCGCCTGGATGTTCACCCCCGCGTCGGCCAGAGCGCGGAACATGCGATCGGCCACGCCCGTTTGAGTGGCCATGCCGAGGCCCACAACCGAGACCTTCGACAGGTTCGCGTCGTGTGAAATCTCGCCGCCAAGCTCCTTGGCCGCTTCTTGAGCCGCCTTGAGGGCCGCCGGCAGGTCGGTTTCGAGCACCGTGAAGTTGATGTCCGCCTTGCCGCCGGCGCCGACGTTCTGCACGATCATGTCGACCGCCACGTTCACGGCCGCCAGCCGCGAGAAGATGCGGTTCATCGTGCCCGGCTTGTCGGGGATGCCCGCGATCGAGATGCGGGCCTCGTTCTTGGTCAGGGCGCAGCCGCTCACCGCGCGGTCGATGCTCTCGCTGTGCGACCCGATGATCGTGCCCGCGTCGTCCGCGAAACTCGCGCTATTCAGCACGCGGATCGGCACCCCGAACTTCTTCCCGAACTCGATCGAGCGGCTGTGCATCACCCCGGCGCCGAGGCTCGCCAGCTCAAGCATCTCGTCGTGGCTCACGCGGTCCAGCATGCGGGCCGAGGGAACGATACGGGGATCGGTGGTGAAGACGCCGTCGACGTCCGTGTAAATATCGCACATGTCGGCCCGCAGCACGGCGGCGAGGGCCACCGCGGTGGTGTCGCTGCCGCCGCGGCCGAGCGTGGTGATGTTGAAGTTGTCGTCGACACCCTGGAAGCCGGCGGCGATGACCACGGCGCCTTCGTCAAGGTGCGACTTCATGCGCTCGGTGGAAATCGACTGGATGCGGGCCTTGGTGTGCGAACTGTCCGTCTTCACGCCGATCTGGGCGCCGGTGAGGCTCACCGCATGCCCGCCGAGGGCGTGAATGGCCATCGCCATGAGCGCGACGCTCACCTGCTCGCCCGTCGAGAGGAGCATGTCCATCTCGCGGGCCGGCGGTTGATCGGAGATTTCCTTCGCCAGCGCGATCAGGCTGTCGGTGTTCTTGCCCATGGCGCTGACAACCATGACCACCTGGTTGCCCTGCTGCTGAGCGCGCACCGCCTTGCGGGCGGCAGCCATGATCTTCTCGCTATTGGCGACGCTCGACCCGCCGAACTTCTGAACGATTAACGACATTTCTTGTTGAACCCTGGGGATTTAACCGCCAAGGACGCCAGGGACGCCAAGGTCGGAGAGGAGATGAAATCTCCCTTTCCCCCTTGGCGTCCTTGGCGTCCTTGGCGGTTAAATCCCCCAGGGTTCAAGATTCCATGTCGTTAATCGTTCAGAAGTTTGGCGGCTCGAGCGTCGCCAATAGCGAGAAGATCATGGCTGCCGCCCGTAAGGCGGTGCGCGCTCAGCAGCAGGGCAACCAGGTGGTCATGGTCGTCAGCGCCATGGGCAAGAACACCGACCGCCTGATCGCGCTGGCGAAGGAAATCTCCGATCAGCCGCCGGCCCGCGAGATGGACATGCTCCTCTCGACCGGCGAGCAGGTGAGCGTCGCCCTGATGGCGATGGCGATCCACGCCCTCGGCGGTCACGCCGTGAGCCTCACCGGCGCCCAGATCGGCGTGAAGACGGACAGTTCGCACACCAAGGCCCGCATCCAGTCGATTTCCACCGAGCGCATGAAGTCGCACCTTGACGAAGGCGCCGTGGTCAT
>JANOIK010000962.1:0-1559 GCA_031407585.1 Planctomycetota bacterium
AGAGGCGCAAGTGCGCGCCAATGGCGGCGAATTAGTGGTGGGCGTGTTCAAGAACCCCGATGGGGCGCTCGCTGGGCACATCGCCGTCGTGCGGCCGACCGAGTTGACTGCCGAGCGCATCGAGGCCAACGGGCCGCAGATCGCGCAGGCGGGGTTCGTCAACGCGCGATCGACTGAGCTGGCAACGGGCTTCGACCACCACCCCGGCGCGTGGGACGGGCACGGCGGCGGCGGCGTGCGATTCTACGCCCACGCGGTGACCGGCGCGGCCCTGGCGGGCGAGTGAGAGAGGCGGCGCGGCTCGATAAGCGAACGGACCCAGCAGCGCGGCCGCGTCGAACTCGCCCAGCGCGGCGTCCACCGCCGCCACGGCGGCCAGCGAGTCGCTCTCGCGCTGCGCGACGACCGCGACGGCGGCCGCCTGGGTCGACTCGGGCTCACCAAAATGTTCGGCCCACTCGGCCAGATCGAGCGCGTCAATGAGGCCGTTGCGGCTGCCATCGGCTCCGCCGCCGTGATAACTCGCGACGCCGCCGAGCGCACGCTGCCAGACGAGCAAGTCGTCGCCATCGACGCAGCCGTCGCGATCGTAGTCGCCGGGCCGCACGGTCGCGGCGTCGAAGGCACGACGCCATTCGGCCAGCTTCGCGGGTGAGTTGTCGGTGCGCTGCCAGATGAGCACGTCATTGCCATCGACCCGGCCGTTGCCGTCGAAGTCGCCCGGCGCGGCGGCGAGTTGGGCGGCCCACAATTCCTGTCCGCGCACATCGTCGGCGGCGACCACGATCATCCGGCCGTTGTAGGCCAGGATTCGATTGGTTACTTGCGTTACCGCGCCACCGGGTCCGGGATTAAATTCGGCGGCAAGCACCGTTCCCGGGGCCGTGCCGTCGGTCATCCACAACTCACGGCCGTGGATGCCGTCGTTCGCGAAGAAGTAGAGGACGCCGTTTATGTTCGTCAGCGTCGCGGGGCCACTGCCAAAATCGCCGGGCCTGATCTCGGCGACCATCGTGGTGCCCGCAACCGTGCCGTCGCTCTTCCAAAGTTCGTTGCCGCTGCCGGTCGAGCCCACGGTGAAATAGAGCGTCGATCTGACGGCGGTAAGATTCGCGGGGCTCGTAGTGGGCAGGCTTACTTCACGGAGCAGAATTGTGCCCTCGTCCGTGCCGTCGGATCTCCAGAGCTGCCAGACGTTCGCCGATTTTTTGGAGACGAAAAAGAGCGACCCCGCCATCTCGGTCGCCAGCGTAGGCTCAGTTCCCGTGGTCGTCCCCCCGACATTCTTAACGATGGCGGTCCCCTCGGGCGTGCCGTCGGTCCGCCACAACGTGCGCGTGGCGCCGACGGCCAGCACGGAGAAGTATTGCGTGGCGCCTACCGTTTTGACGAAGACGGGCGACGCATTGCCGCCGGCGACGATGTCCTTGAGCATCAGCGTGCCCTCGGGCGTGCCGTCGCTCTTCCAAAGTTCAAAGCCGGTGGACGGCGTCGTGCTCGCGGCGTGAGAGAAGTAAATCGCATTGCCCGCCGCCCACGCGCCCTCGAACGAGCCGGCC
>JANOIK010000992.1:0-13286 GCA_031407585.1 Planctomycetota bacterium
AGCCTTCGCGCCGATGGCGTATGGGCGAACGGTGACGCTCCTCATGGTCGAGACTCCTGAAAGGCTGGCAGCCTCGCAACTGTCTCCGAAGAGACCGCTGGCGACGCGCGCCTGGGGTTGATGGGCGTGCTTCCGACGACGAAATCTGGGGGCGGCCACCATGGCTACGCCTGCCAGGAGCATCAGCGCGCTGGCGGGCTCCGGCACTTGCGCCGCGGCGGCAACGCCGGCGGTGGCGTCGAATACCACCGAGCCGGTGCGGAAGCTCGTCTCGGGCAGAGCGGCGCCGACGGCGCCGAAGTTGGCCCGAATGAGGTTCAACTCGGTATTGCCCGTGTAGGTCGTGCCCAGGCCGCGCTGCCACACCAGGATGTCATCGCCGTCGGTGCGGCCGCTGCCGTTCAAGTCGCCTGGCGGGTTGGCCAGGCCGGTGAATCCTTCGGCCAGGAGGAATTGCAGGGAGAGCCCCGCTTGGGCCGGGGTCGTAGCAAACGAACCGATGCTCCCGATGTCGATTTGCGCGTTGGGGGCCAGCGTGGTCGAACCTGTCGGGTTCGATTCGGTCAGGGCGCCGGAGGTGGCGGGGGTCGACTTTTGCCAGGCGCCGCCGATACCGGTCCAGGCGCCGCCGTTCAGCGAGCTGGTCGACGAGATGATCGAATAGCCATCGATCTTGATGGTCGTCTGCGAATCGTTCTTAAGGAAGGCGTGGCCGGTGGTGGGATTGACCCGCAGCACGAGGTCGTTCTCAAACTTCGTGCCGACGTACTCGACCTGACCGCGAATCGTAAACGCATCGGGGTTCGAGTATTCGAACACGAGGTCTTCACCGTCGAGTCCAAAGTTCGCCGTGCTGGCGCCGATGGCGAGCTTGTTAAAGCCGTTGCCGAGCGTCACGGACGGAATGGCCGTCAGGTTGAACACGGTGTTGGAATTGGCCGGGTCGTGCCTGACCTCCGAGAGAAAGTTTGCCGTCGGCCCCGCTTTGACCCAATTGGTGTCCCCCGCCGGAGCGCCCGAGATGCCTTTGTAGGAAGCGAGCAAGGAGCCGCGCGGGGACGTGACCTGGTAATTGTCGATGCTAATGGTCCCGCCCAGCGGGTTACGGATTGAGAGTTCGCCCGTGTCGCGATTGACTCGCAGCACCAGCACCTTTTCAAGCGCGAGCTGCAACTGAGTGCGCCCCGCGCCGGTGACCGTCTTGAGGCGATAGGCGGAGCCGAGCGGCGCCGGGGCCGCGGCGCCTGTGACGGGAACGTCGGCTCCGGGGGCGATATTCGAGAAGCCGCCCGAGATTCCGCTCGCGGCGGTGGCCGCGTCGACCAAGGTCCACGCGGCGCCAGGACTATGGGTGGCGCCAGCGCCGCTGAACTCGACGGCCAACGTACCGTTGACGATCGCGTTGGAGCTAGTGAAGATCGGCGAGTGGGTGGTTGCGTTGGTGATTGCGGCCGTGTAGGAGGCAGTTGCGTCGAACCGCAGCGTGCGTTGGGTCGTGAACATGACGCTGGGGCCGGTGATCTTCAGCCGACGGCTGATCGTGGTGAGGCCGGTCAGCCCCGTCGCGCCGGTGATGTTGACTTTCGCCGAGCCGCTCAGATCCACCAGGCTCGTTCCCTGTCCGGTGGTCACATTTTCGCCGCCGATGGTGAGGCCGAGAGCGTTCAGGATGCTACTGCCCGACATCGTCAGGTAGCCGCGGCCGCCGCCGCCTACGAAGACGCGGCCATCTGCCCCAATCGCCGCTTGTGCGGTGGTGACTTCCCCGAGGGTGCCCGCCGTGTGGGTCAGTGATCCCGTAGATCCTGGGTTAAGACCGAGGACCAAACCGCCGGAGGCCACGGGGGTGGTCGCCAGCGTGGCCACGCCGTTGAGCGTTCCCGCAGTTGCGCCGATGATGGCCCGTTCGTTGTTGCCGCCGCCGCCTTCGGGAACGAAGCCCGTGCTCCAATTCGAGGCCTGATTGTAATTGGCGGCGACGCCCTCTGGACCGACCCAATTTGAGTCCACGGCGTCGACACGCCTGGGCGCCAAGAAGGCGGCCGCTGCGATGGCGCCCACAAGGAAAACGCGCGGAATCTTTGTGAAAATCATGAAGTGTTCCTGCATCAGTGGGCTAAATCTCTGGTGGAATAAGAGCCGCGTTGGAGGTGGCGCCCGACGGCGTCGGAAGTGACTGGAAGCGTGCGCGGGGGCTCGCTGACTCAACCCGGTTGGGTAAGTTGGGTAAATTGGAGTTGGTTGGCCGCCGATTGTGGGCACGCGGCCATCGGACAAGTTTTGCCGCTTGGGTGCGAAGTGCTTCCCTTGCGCCGCGCGGCTGAAGCGCCCCGTTGAGGAGGCCCCCCGCGCCGCGGCGTCCCGCGTCAGACCCTGCCCCAGAAGTCGAGCATTCGGGGGTTATGCCGAATGACTCGCAACTTGGGCCTGCCGCAGAAAAGCGACGCCGGCGGAATAACCGCCGCGCGACAGGCGAAGTCTAAAGCTTAACATTCGCCTAAGAGTTGATCTACCGCTGGCTGGAGAATCTCGCCAGGAAATCAAGAATTTTGGCGAGATTCTGTGATTTGGCGGAGAAGGTAAAGGGGGCGGTCCGCGCGCGGCGGCATTTTTCGTCGCGTGGCGGTCCACGCCATTTTTGCAAGGGCTCCGCGGCGTGCGCCGCCGAGGGGCAACCGCTTGCGACAAGAAGTGCCGCCGAATGGGGCTTGCGATTGTCGACGGAACCAACCAATTCGAGCCGGGGGCCGCTGAGCCATGAGCGCACGACGCAATTCGTCGAGTTGCTTACGGCGCACCAGCGCAAGCTGTACGGTTACATTTCGACCATGTTGATGAGCGATCCTGCCGCGGCGGACGTGCTGCAGGACACGAATTTAGATTTGTGGGCCCGAGCCCAGGATTTTGACTTCAATCGCCCGTTTCTTCCCTGGGCCTTTGGCTTTGCTCGACAGAAAGTGCTTGCCTTCCGCCGCTCCCACTGCCGTTCGCGATTGGTCTTCAATGACGACGCGATCGAGATGATCAGCGACACCTGCATGATGCTCGCCAGCGAATCCGACGATCGGTTGACCGCCCTGAGAAAGTGCGTTCAGAAGCTGGACGACCAGCAATCGGAGCTGCTGCGGGAGCGGTATTTCTCGAAGACGTCGGTGCGGACGATGGCGACGCGGTTGAGCGACTCGGCGCATAACATTTCCTCTCGCTTGCATCGCATTCGCCGGCAGTTGGCGAAGTGCATCGAGATCACGCTGGCGACCGAGGAACGCTGATGGACGCCAACGAACGACGCATGATCGAACTGCTCGGCCTCGTGCTGGATGAGATCTGCACGGACGCCGACCGCGAGGAGCTGGCCGACCTGCTGGCCGCTCGGCCGCAGTTTGCTCGGGGAATTGCGGAGGAAATCTTCGTTCACAGCCTGCTGCAGTGGCAAAGCGAGGACATTAGCGAGTGCCTGGCGATGGAGATCGCGGCCGACGCGGCGGCGCTGCGGGCCGAGATTGAAGCCGCGCCGGCTCGGCCGAATTTGCCCGCTCCGCGCGTTTGGAGGTCTGGGGCGTGGATTTGGGCCCTCGCGGCGACGCTGTTCATCGCGGCTTCGCTGACTCTCTGGCAAACCGTCTCGCGAAATATGGCGGGCGCCGGCTCCATTGGCGAAATCGTGGAGGAGGACGGCGTCTTTTGGTCGAACGCCTCGTCGGCCTTACGCGACGGGCGGCACATTTACCCTGGCGACCTGCAGACCAACGCCGGAGCTTTTACGCTGAAGTTCCGCTCGGGGCCCGTCGTCCGCGTGGCCGGACCCGCGGCGCTGCGCATCGAGTCAGACATGCTCGTGTATCTGGATCGCGGGCAGGCGACCGCGGACGTGCCGCACACCAGCAAGGGCTTCACGATGAAGACGCCCGTGGTCAATGTCATCGACCAGGGTACCCGGTTCGGCGTCGCGGTTGGCGACAACGGCAAGACCGACGTGGTGGTGTTCGAGGGGCGCGTCGACCTGACTGGCGACAAGACTCCTCAGGACCCGCCGACGCAGTTGGTGCAAGGCGAAGGCGTCAGCATCGGGTCCGAAGGGGTATTCGCGCGGCTGATGCAAATCCAGCGGGATGCGAAAGGCGCGTGGTGGTCGCACAACCACCCTAATTCGGCCGCGAACGTCATCCGGGAGGTTCGAGACAATATTCCGCCTTCGGACGGCTCGAAGTACTTTTGCTATCAAATCACGTTTCACGCCCTTGCGGACGACGTGGCGGCCTATGCCGACCACCCCCACCAGTGGAACGGCATGGATGGCAAAGGCTTGCCAGATTTCCTGAAGCATGCAGACTATGTAAAGACGTTCAACGACTATCGTTATATTAACGATTTCGAGATGGCGGTTGAATTGTCGCAGCCGGCAGACTTATATATATTCTTCGACGACCGCGTGACGGCGCCGAAGTGGCTTGTCGATCAGTTCGAAGATACCGGCGAGGACGTCGGCATCGACGAAGGTCCGTGGGAGGGGATCCCGGACCACGTGAATGCGGTTGGTCCGGGTCGCAGCATCGATAACCGCCTGTCGGTATGGCGGCGTCGGTGTGAAGATAGGCAACCCGTCGTGCTTGGCGGCATGGGCGAGATTACGTCCGGGGAATGGACGGGCCGAACCATGTATGGAATCGCCGCGACGCCTTTGAAAGCAGCGACGCCGAGGAATTAGCGGTAAAGCCCGCGCTTTGGGGCGCGGCGTCGATTACAATGACCAGTTGGTAACAGAGAAGAAAGATCTTGTAGGGGGCATGAGCTTCGACGCTGAGCCGATTGTGGTCGCCGTCAAATTCAATTCGCCTACATTTCGTAGTAGTTTCAATCCGTTGTTTGATCCCGGCGTACCTCGTGGTTTACGCCCGCCGTACTGTAGCCGCAGGCAGCTCGGCGCCTTGAGTTGACAGCTTGGAGTTGCGGATCCTTGTCTACTTGAGCTTCAAAGGAGGTCTCGTCTAATGAGTGGCATTACGTTTCTAGGGCGGCGCGCCCTGGCATGCTTAGGCATTGCCTGCGGATGCGCCCTCGCGAGTTGGAATGGCGCTGCCAGCGCGGCGCAGTTGTTTTACGACGGCTTCGAGATCGGGGCGAATCCCGGACAGTATGTTGCCGGACCAGTGGCTGGGCAGAGCGGCGGTACTGCCGGATTCTTCAATAGCCCCTGGCTGCAGGCGGGCGGAAACGTCGGAATTGTCCGCACCAACAGCCTGTTCTACCCAGGCCAGACGGAGCCGTCGCTCGGCGGCTCCCTCGGTGACGATGACGTGACCGGCTGCTGCATCACGCAGCGAAATGGCCGCACGATGACCGCGCCCTGGCTGGGCCGCAATGCTCCGGAAGGCACGTTCTACATCGGCTTCTTGGCCAATTTCGGAACCTCCGGCGCCGGCCCGGGCAATCCGCCCAACGGTCCGCACCATCGCGTCCTGGAGTTCTGGAACGACGCCGGCGTGATGGCCGACAGCGCGCGTGTGCTGCAGCTCGGCTATAGCGAGTTCACGGGCGTCTTGGGCCCGGGTCGCACGATGGCGATGTGGGTGAAGGACACCACGACGCTCGCTGGGACGATGGTTCCGCTGGCCCCGGGCATCGGGTGGAATACCGATGGCGACACGCACTCGGTCATCTTGAAGATCGTCTTGTCCGCCGTGGCTAACTCGGACAGCGTCTCGGTCTTCATCGATCCGGCGCAGTACGGCGAGCCTGTGACGCCGAGCGCGAGCGTGAGCGGCATTGATTGGGGCGTCGATACGCTCGGCGCCATCACGCAGTTCACCTTCACTGGCGCTGAATCGGCGACGCGGATTGACGAATTCCGAGTCGGCACGACGTTTAATGATGTTACGATCAAGTCTCCCGAACCGGCGTCGGTCGTGATGGGTGGCTTGGCCGTTCTCGGATTGATTTCGGCGAGCCGCCGGAAGCGCTCCTAGGCGTTCGGCGAGTTTTCAAGACGGTTCAACGGGCCGGGACCGCGTGGTCCCGGCCCGTCTTTTTTTCCGGGGTCGGTGTTTTTGAATGCACGGTGGATAGGTGGAGTGCGCGATGATTTGTCTTGATTGGCGCCGCGCGGCGGCGACGCTGGTGGGCTGGATGGCGCTGGGAGGCGCCACGGCGTGGGCACAAGCGGCCGGGGGCGCCGTCGATCCGAGCGCGGAGTTCCAGCAGCTTGGCTCGGTGTACTTCGTGCCCGCCGCAGTTGCTGAGTTCGACGCCGATAGCGGCTCCGGCTCGCTGCGCTGGGATCGTTACCGGCAGCAGGCGAATCTTTCGTTCAACAAAGTCGACTCGGCCTACGCACGGGCTGAATCCAACGAATTTCCCGGCACGGAGTACGACCGTGATCCGGAACTCCCGTTTTCGGTGACCTTCGTCTCGCCGCGGGCGGTCCGGCTGCGGTTTCGCACGCGAGACATCCCGCTGGGCGATGCAGCGGCCGACGCCAAGTCGCTAATGCTCGCCGGCCCCGTGCCAAGCAACGATTCGTGGAAGGTCGAGGAAGCGGACGGGGCGATCGTGTATCACAGTGCGGCGGGCGAAGTGCGGATTCAGCGCGAGCCGTGGCAGATCGAGATTCGCGACGCCGCGGGCAAAGTGCTCACGCGAACGCGCACGCTCAACGATCCGCCAACGTACTCCGCGCCGACGCCCTTTGCGTATGTGCGCCGCGCGCGCGATCTGGGCCACAGCACCGCGGCCAGCTTCCAACTCGCGGCCGATGAAAAGATCTTCGGCTGCGGCGAGTCGTTCACGCGGCTCGACAAGCGCGGGCAGAAGATCAACTTGTGGACCCGCGACGGTATGGGCGTGCAAACCGCCAAAATGTACAAGCCCGTGCCGTTCTTCATGTCGAGCCGCGGGTACGGCATGTTTATTCACACGAGCGCGCCGGTGACGTGTGACTTCGGTCACGACTTCGACTCGGCCACGGTACTCACGACCGGGGACGAGACGCTCGACCTGTTCGTGTTCCTGGGAACGCCGAAGGAGATTCTCACCGAGTACACGGCCGTAACGGGCCGCGCTCCCGTGCCGCCGCTGTGGTCGTTCGGGCTTTGGATGAGCCGCATCACGTACAAAAGCGAGGACGAGGTCCGCACCGTGGCCGCGAAGCTGCGGGAAGACCGAATTCCGTGCGACGTGATCCACCTCGACACGGGTTGGTTTGAGACGGACTGGCAGTGCAATTTCAAGTTCGCGCCGTCGCGGTTCGACGACGCGGGCAAGATGATGACCGATCTGAAGAAGGATGGCTTTCACATCAGTCTGTGGCAGCTTCCCTATTTCACGCGGAAGAACGAGCTGTTTTCCACGATCGTGGATCGCGGCCTGGCGGTGAAGGACGAAGGAGGATCGCAGCCGTATCTGGACGCGGTGCTCGATTTCAGCAACCCGGACACGGTCGAGTGGTACGGCGGTCTGATCCGCGACTTGCTGAAGTTGGGCGTGGGCGCGATCAAGGTCGACTTCGGCGAGGACGCGCCGCTGGGGGGCGTGTATGCCTCGGGCCGAACGGGGTGGTACGAGCACAACCTTTACCCGCTGCGCTACAACAAGACCGTCGCGGATGTGACGAAGGATGTGACCGGCGAGTCGATCATCTGGGCGCGCAGCGCGTGGGCGGGCAGCCAGCGCTATCCGCTCCACTGGGGTGGGGACTCGGAGAACACGGACTCGGCGATGGCGGCGACGCTGCGCGGCGGCCTGTCGCTGGGGCTATGCGGGTTCAGCTACTGGAGCCACGACGTCGGCGGGTTCGTCGGCAAGCCGACCGAGGATTTGTACCGGCGTTGGCTGCCGTTCGGCGTGCTCACGAGCCACACGCGATGCCACGGCGCCCCGCCGCGCGAGCCGTGGGAATACGGCAAGGAGTTCGAGGACGGCTTCCGCCGAGCGGTGGAGCTGCGCTACACGCTCATGCCCTACATCTACGAGCAGGCCAAGGCCTGCTCGGCCGCGGGGCATCCGATGGTGCGGCCGTTGTTCTTCGAGTTCCCCGAGGACGCGGGGTCGTGGCTGATCGAGGACCAGTACATGTTCGGCGCCGACCTGCTGGTGGCGCCGATGATCTCCGGCGGCGAGACGCGAACGGTGTATTTGCCGCCGGGGAAGTGGATCGACTACCAAGCTGAAAGTGGGCAAGCCAAGGACGAGGCGCAGCAGTACGAGGGCGGGCGATTCCACGAGATTGCGCCCGGGAAAATCCCTGTGGTGCTGCTGGTGCGCGGGGGAGCTTCGATCCCCACAATCCCCGTCGCCCAATCGACGGCGAAGATGGATCTGGAGAAGGCGGAGCGGAAGACGTTTGGCCGTCAGTAAACGACCGCCGCGTTGCAATCCGGATTCAAGAGCACCCGTCTTCGGCGTTTACGCGCCAAAGAATCTCTGCCCAAGGCGTACTCCGAGCCACACGGCCGCGAGGCCGCAGGCGCAGCTCACCACGACATTGGCGGCGGCAAGGCGGAACTGGCCGCCTTCGGCGAGGTTTAATGTCTCGAGGCCGAACGCCGAGAACGTCGTGAATCCGCCGATGAGGCCGACCATGAGGCCCAGGCGGTAGTCTTCTCGGAAACCTGACTGCGCGGCGATGGAGCCGGCAACCAGGCCGATGGCGAGGCAGCCGACGATGTTGACGGCGAGAGTCCCTGCGGGGAAAGCTCCGCCGGCGATTCTTTGCACGGCCATTTGCGTGGCGTGTCGTAGCAAGGAGCCGACGGCCCCGCCGACGCCGATTAGCAGCCACGTCATTTTCGGTCGCTCCGAGGTTTGGGGGATCGCAATCTTGGCCCGCGAGTTTGGAAATGGCAATGGCGACGGACGGAGCGCATTTGCATCACTGGGGGCGGTGGAAATCCACGCCGAGCGCTGCGATAATGCCGCCGCGTTTGCGAGGCCGACGCCTTCTGAGCGATTGCCCGTAAGAAGTGGCTCGCTCCGCGCAATATAACATTCGCAAGACAACATACCGGGGAGTTTGCGTCGCCGCGGCGCCCCCTTTCGCTCAACCGATTCCTGATTCCCTCGAGCAACTCATGACTTTTTGTGCAAAGTTTTTCCGAGTTCAGTGCGCCGCATTGCTCGGATTGTCGTTCTTGTTCGCTGCCGCGACTGTGCAAGCGGGCGACGTGGTCGATTTTCGCGGCGGATGGCAGTTCTCCAAGGGCGACCACGAAGGCGCCGAGGCCGCGGACTTCGACGATGCGTCGTGGGACGCGGTGCGGCTGCCGCACGACTGGGCCATTGCTGGGCCGTTCAATCCCGAGGAGCGCACCGGCTTCGCGGCGAAGCTGCCGTGGAAGGGCGTGGGCTGGTACCGCAAGGAGTTCAAGCTTGATCGCGCCGAGGGCGACCGCGTGTACCTCGACTTCGACGGCGTCATGGCGTTTCCCAAGGTCTATGTGAACGGCAAGCTCGCCGGCGAGTGGGATTACGGTTACACGTCGTTCCGCGTCGATGCGACGCCGTACGTCCATCTCAAGGGCGACAACGTGGTGGCCGTGCGCGTCGACACGAACAATCACGGCACTCGCTGGTATCCGGGCGCGGGCATCTACCGCAAGGTGATGATGGAGGTGTGCCGGCCGGTGCATATCGCCCAGTGGGGCGTGTACGTGACGACGCCGGAAGTGACCGATGACGAGGCCACCGTAGCAGTGGAAGCGAACGTCGAGAATCACGGTGCCGCGGCCACCGACGCTTCGGTCGAGTTCCTAGTGCTCGACCCCGCGGGCAACGAGCAAACCAAGCGCACCTTCGAGCTGAACATCAAGCCGGGCGAAGAAAAGGTCGGCCGCTCGTTCGAGGTGAAGAAGCCCCAGCGGTGGGACATCAACGACGGAAAGTTGTACACGCTGCGAACGATCGTGACCGTCGGCGGCGACGTCGTCGACAAACGCGACGAGCCCTTCGGCATTCGCACGTTCGAGCTGACGGCCGACGACGGCTTTCACCTGAACGGCCGCCGCGTGCAGCTCAACGGCGTGTGCTTGCACCACGATCACGGCCCCCTGGGCGGAGCGTTCTACCCGCGGGCGATGGAGCGGCAACTCGAAATCATGCGTGAGATGGGCGTCAACGCGATTCGCACGAGTCACAACGCCCCGGCGCCGGAGCTGCTCGAGCTGTGCGACCGCATGGGCTTGTTCGTGTGGGACGAGTGCTTCGACAAGTGGAACGAGACGGCCGGCCGCGTGCGCGACAAGCCGTCGCACAAGGAGCATGCCGAGCGGCACCTGCGCAGCCTGGTGATGCGCGACCGCAACCACCCGTCGGTGTTCGTGTGGTCGATCGGCAACGAGATTCCCAGCGACGGCCAGGGGTCGACGCCCGAGCGCATGAAGATGATGCGCGATGTGGTGCTGAAGTACGATGCGACGCGGCCGGTGGGCATCGCGTGCCACATCGAACAGCAGGCGACGACCGACATGTTCAAATCGCTCGACTTCACGGGCTGGAACTACGCCCGGCGGTACGCCAACTTCCGCGAAAACTATCCGGACAAGCCGATTATCTACAGCGAGTCGGCCTCGGCGCTGAGCACGCGCGGCTTCTATGAGCTGCCGCTGGCGACGACCAAGACCGATTACTCGGATCAGCACCAGGTCGATTCGTACGATCTCAACGCGGCGCCGTGGAGCGACATCGCCGACGCGGAGTTCAAACTCATGAAGGAGGACTCGTTCGTCGCGGGCGAGTTCGTGTGGACGGGCTTCGACTACCTGGGCGAGCCGACGCCGTTCGATCGCGAGGCGAAGAACTCGTACTTCGGCATCGTCGACCTGGTGGGCCTCCCCAAGGACCGCTTCTATCTCTATCGCAGCCACTGGCGCCCCGAAGAAAAGACCGTGCACATTCTGCCGCATTGGAATTGGCCCGACCATGTCGGGAAGGCCGTGCCGGTGATGGTCTACACCAACGGCGACTCGGCGGAGCTGTTCCTCAACCGTAAGTCGCAGGGCACGCGGAAGAAGGGCGAAACGCCGCCGGCGCCGACGAACTTTGCCGCGAATCGGCCCGCGACGGCTAGTTCCTCGGAGTCCGACCACGACGCGGGAGACGCGACCGACGGCGACCTGCAGACGCGGTGGTGCGCCTCCAGCGAATCGCCCGACCAGTGGTTCCAAGTCGACCTGGGCGAGGAGAAGCCGCTGAAATTCGTCATGTTCGAGTTTGAAGGCGAGGCGAAGAACTACGGTTACGAGATCAAGACTTCGAGCGACGAAAAGACCTGGACCACGCTGGTGAAGCAGGGCTCGAGCGACGAGCCACAGTGGGGCGGGCCGCGCAGTGCGCTGCACGACGCGGAAGGAAAGGGCCGTTACGTGCGGCTGGAGTTCACCGACTTGCGCGGCGACGGCTGGGCAAGCATCCGCGAGTTCGGCGTGTACGAGGAGCGTGCCGAGTCGCCTTACTACGCCCCCATGTATGCCTACCGGCTGCGGTGGGACAACGTCGCGTACGAGCCGGGCGAACTTAAGGTGGTCGCGTATCGCGGCGATAAGGAAATCGGCGAGGCGACGATGCGCACCGCCGGCGACCCCGCGGAGATTCGCCTCACACCGGATCGCTCCAAGCTTGCGGCTTCCGGCGATGACTTGTGCTATGTCACCGTCGAGGCCTTCGACGCCGAGGGCGTGCTGTGCGCGCTGGCCGACGACATGGTGACGTTCAAGATCGACGGGCCGGGCGAAATTGCTGGCGTGGGCAATGGTAATCCGCTGTCGTACGAGCCGTTCCAAGCGGACTATCGCAAGCTGTTTTACGGCAAGGCGATTTTGATTGTCCGCACGAAGGCGGGCGAGGCGGGGGAGATTAAGATCACCGCGAGCGGCGAGGGGCTGAAGGACGGCGTGACGACGGTGGAAGCGGCGGAGTAGTTCTTAGGCGCCCGTGGTCCTTACTCCGTCGGAAGATGCGCCGCGAGCGCGTAGATGAGGGCGGCGTTCCAGTTGATCGCGATCTCGTTCGTGCGGTAGTCCTCCTCGTCGTCGCGCCAGGCGAGCGCGCGGGGATGGGCGCCGCCGACGAGATAACCCGGCCAGGGATCCGCGACGTCGTCGCCGGCGGATCGGCGATCGTGCGGGTGCAGCGGCGGCAGGTGGCCGAGCCCCGTGACGAACGACCGGCCGTAGGGATTGCGGCCAAAGAGGTGGTTCAGGGCGTCGAGCTCAACGGCCCGATAGGAGTCGTCGCCGGTGATGCGGCGAGCGGCTTCGAGGACGACCGCTTGCCGCGCGACCGAGCCGTTGCAGCCCCAGTAATAGCGGTTGCCGAGCGGGCGCGCATAGCCATGATCGCGCGCGGTCGCGACGATCTGATCGGCCGCGGCGACGAGGCTCGCGCGAATTTGCTCGACCAGCGCGGGGTCGCGTCCTTCGCGCACGGAGAAGAGATAGGTGAGCAGGCCGAGATTCTTGAGGTTGCTCCAGTCGAAGTCGGCGTCGACGGAGGCGGTGCGGTTGTTGCGGCCGCGCCCGCCTCGCCGGGGTCGGGGACGACCCGGCTCGCTGGTTGTGCTAGTCGTTGAAGGAGATGCGAGCGTCTTGAGGCGGGACTCGAATGCGGCGAGGGCCGCGGGGTCGCCCGTCGCTTCCCAGAATTCGCCCTCAGCCCACAGACGATCGTCCCAGTCGTCGCTTTCGTACCCGCCCGTGGTGAAGCCAGATTGGTCGGCGCGATGCTGCTCCGGATGCGCGACGAGAAACTCGTAGCTCTTGCGAGCGGCCTGCAGGCAACGGTCGGCGTACGCCGCGTCGTAAGGCTCGAAGTGCCGCGACGCCATCGCCGTCATGGCTACGAAGTCGGCGGTCGCGTTGGTGCCCCACGGCACGAAGAAGCGGTCAGCCGTCTCCCGCTCCGGCAGAATCATGGCGCCGAACTTCTCGGTGCTCAGCTTGTGGTATGCCGAGCCATCGTCGGCTTGCATCGTGAGTAGCCAGTCGATTTGCCATTTTAGCTCGGCGAGGAATTCGGGCAGCGGCCCGCCGGCTTCGGGCAGGCCGAGTCCGACGCGCTCGATTTGCTCGTGAAAATCCTCCCATGCGCGAAACATGACGCCGACGGTGACGCCCGAATTGACGACGTACTTGTTGTAGTCGCCGGCATCGTGCCAGCCGCCGGCGCCGGGGCGGTGCTCGTGGCCGCCGCCGACATGGTCGAGATACCCGTCGGCCAGGTGGCACGCCTCATGGGCGAAGGTTTGGCCGTTGTGCTCGCCGGAGACGGCCGTGCCGCAGCGCCACAGGTACATGCCG
>JANOIK010000998.1:0-1547 GCA_031407585.1 Planctomycetota bacterium
GTGACGGTCCCGGCCGGCGGCGAAGTGGATTTGGGCGTGATCGAAATCACGCCGGACATTTTGGGCAAGTAGTTCGCGAGTTTTTTGATCTGCGCACGCTTCGCGCGGCGCCACCAGCAATGCACGCCATCGCTACCCACCGTTGGTTACTTGTCGCCGGCCTGGCCGCTGTGTGCGCTGCGCCGTTGGGGTGCCAGGCGCGGAGCGAGTCGGGCGTCGTCGCCGAAGCGACCGATGTAAAAACCATCCGCGAGGCGCTGCTCGGCGAGGGCGGCGGCGCGGCCGCGGCGGACAAGCCGCAGGGCACGGGTTGGGCGACGCTCAAGGGCACGTTTACGTTCGAGGGCGAAGTGCCGGAGTTCGCTGCGGTCGTAGTCAACAAAGACGAAGCGACGTGCGCCCCCGGCGGGCACGTCCCTCCGCAGCAGTTGCTCGTGGTCGACGGCGCCACGCGCGGCATCGCGAACATCGCCATCTATGCCCGCGACGTTTCGCGGGTGAACGACGCCGCCCAGCCAGGTGAGGAACCGCTCGTCTTCGACCAGAAAGATTGCGTTTTTCTCACGCATGTGATGTGCCTGACCGTCGGCACGCAGATCGACATCAAGAACAGCGATCCGGTGGCGCACAACACGAACATCGAAGGCAAGCTGAATCAGTTGGTTCCGGGCGGCGGCGGGACCGTTCCCTGGAAAGCTCAGCGCGAGGAAGCGTCGCCGATTCCGGTCCGTTGCAACATCCATCCGTGGATGCTGGCGTACATGTTGCCGCGGGCGAATCGCTACTACGCCGTGACGGGCAAGGACGGCACGTTCGAGATTCCGAATCTGCCGGCCGGCGAAGAGGTCGAGATCCAGATCTGGCACGAGAGCGGCTCCGGGGCGAACGGCGCGCTGGTCGTGGAGAGCGACACGGCGAAGGAGCTGAAATGGGACCGCAAGGGTCGCATTACGGTCAACCTCAAAGAGAACGAAGTGCGAGAGGTTAATATCGTCATCCCGGCGTCGGCGTTCCGGTCGGGCTGAGCGTTTTCCTTGTCGTGCCAGCACACAGCAGCACGGCAATACCAATGCAAACCAGCGATCCTGCGATACACAGTTTGAGATGAAGTTCACCTTCTACCATGCCGGCGTCTTGTTCCTTGTGCTTGCCGCGAGCGGGCTCGGCTGCACCCCGGCGCCGCCGCCGGAGTTCCGAATTGATCGCGTGCAGGCCGCGTACAACGAGATCGGCCCCGAGTACCAGCAGGAAATCGCCAACGTGCTGGGCGCCGTCTTCGGCACGCCGGACGATCCGACCGTGCTGCCGGAAACTGGCTTGAACCAGACGATGCTCAATCGGGCGGCCGGCCCCGCGTGGACCGACGCCGACGACGTAACCCACGGGCTGTATCGGCGGCACTGCGTCCACTGCCACGGCATCAGCGGCGACGGACGCGGGCCGACGGCGGAGTTTCTCAATCCCTATCCGCGCGACTACCGCAAGGGCGTGTTCAAGTTCAAGAGCACGTACGGCGCCGAGAAGCCGACCAACGACGACCTGGTTCG
>JANOIK010001095.1:0-12807 GCA_031407585.1 Planctomycetota bacterium
CGCCGTCCCACACGGCACGTCGCGCCGTCAGGCCACCGCCCCGCGCTCCTGGCCAAAACTCCGTCGCCAAACCTGGGCCAGCGCCCGCCGCGTCGGCCAACTCGCGAAACAACTCACAGGCCGCAAGTCCACATAACCACGGTCCGATGCTCTCCGACGCCTACCGCGACCCGCTGATCGGCATGTACTACCTCGCGACGCTCCCCAAGCGCCGCTGGGCAGCCGCGCGCCAAGCCGCCGCCGGTTTGGCCCCCGTCATCTCCCTCTTCTACCACCGCGTCGCCGACGTCCACCCCAACGCCTGGACCATCGGCGTGCAGCGGTTCAAGGCCCAGATCGAGTGGCTCCGCGAGCGGTTCGACCTCATCACGCTCGTCGAAGCCCAGGGGCGCATCGCGTCGCGCTCGAACCGCTCTGCCGCCGTGTGCATCACGTTCGACGATGGCTACGCTGAGAACTGCGACGTCGCGATTCCGTGGCTGCTCGATTCTGGCGTGCCGCTGACCTATTTCGTGTCGACGCACCACGTGCTGGAGAACCGTTTCTTCGAGCACGACCTGGAGCGCGGCTGCCCGCTCGCCCCCAACACGCCCGACCAGCTTCGCGCGATGGCTGCCGCGGGCGTCGAGCTCGGCGCCCACACGCGCCGCCACGCCGACATCGGCGCCATCGGCGACGACGAGGCCAAGCTCTACGACGAAATCGTCGGCTCGAAGCGCGACCTCGAGTCGCTCATCGGCCACGCGGTGCGCTACTTCGCCTTCCCGTACGGCCTGCGGCCAAACCTGACACAAGACGCGTTCCGCATGGCGTTTCAGGCCGGCTACTGGGGCGTGTGCTCCGCGTACGGCGGCTACAACCTGCCGGGCGACGACCCGTTCCACATCCACCGAATTCACGCCGACCCGCGCTGGTCGCGGTTCTGCAACTGGCTGACCTCCGACCCCCATCGCCGCCGCCGCGTCGAACGCTTCAACCCCGGCGAGTACCGACTCGGGTTCTAAAATCCCCCTCCCTCGCAGGGAGGGGCTAGGAAAGGGATTCCCGACGACTGCATTCACGAAAACGACCGAACCCAAAAAAACCAACGACCCGCTCCGAACTCCCCGCCGCATTACCGCACTACCACACGCATCCGTATGTCCGACACCGCCGAACACACCCCGCACGAACCTCTCGACCGCCCGCGCCGCGGCGTGCAGGCCGACACGCTCGCCGTGAGCGTCGTCATCCTGCTGGTCGCCACGGTCGTGCAGCGCAGCGTCGGCTTCGGCCGCAGCGTCATCTTTTGCCGCTGGCTCACGCCCGAATCGCTCGGCGAGTGGGAGATGGTCTATAGCTTCCTCATGCTCGCGGCGCCGCTCGCCGTGCTCGGCGTGCCGGGCTCGTTCGGCCGCTACGCAGAGCACTACCGGCAGCGCGGGCACTTGCGCACGTTCCTCATGCGCGCCGGCGTGTGGACCGCCCTGTGCACCGTCGGCGCCTTGGTTTTGATCGAATTCTTCGCCCCGGAGTTCTCGCTGCGCCTGTTTGGGCGACTCAGCGAAACGGGCCTGGTCCGCGGGATCGGCCTGTGCCTGGCCTCGGTCATTCTTCACCACACGCTCACGGCATTGCTCGCGGCGCTACGGCTCTACCGCATCGTCTCCGCGATGAACTTCGTGCAAAGCCTCCTGTTCGCGGCCGTCTCGCTCGGGCTCATGTGGTACACGCCGAACGTCGCCAACATCGTCATCGGCTACGGCGTGGCCAGCTTAGTCGCGTCCATTCTCGCCATTATTTGGGCCTGGCCGGCGCTCGTGCATTTGGAACCGTCGCAAGAGAAACTCGGCCACAGCGAGTTTTGGGCGAAGCTGCTCCGCTTCGCGTTCTTCGTGTGGATGAGCAACGCGTTCTCGCAACTATTCGCCGTGGTCGATCGCTACATGCTCGTCCACTGTGCGAACCTGTCGCCGGCCGAAGCGCTCGAGCAGGTGGGGCACTACCACAGCAGCCGCGTGATTCCACTGCTTTTGGTGTCGGTAGCCGAGCTGCTCAGCGGTCTGATCATGCCGCACCTCACACACGACTGGGAGGCCGGTCGCCGCGACCATGTCGGCCAGCGGCTCAACACGGGCGTCAAGCTCACCGCGCTCGGCATGATCGCCAGCGGCGCATGCATCCTCGCCGCGGCGCCGTTCCTGTTCCACACCGTGCTGCAAGGCCGCTACGACGATGGCCTCGCCGTGCTTCCCTGGACGCTCGCCGGCTGCGTGTGGTACGGCGTGTACTGCATCGCCCAGAACTACCTGTGGTGCGCCGAACGCACGCGCCTCGCCACCGCCCCGCTCGCACTCGGCCTGGTCGCGAACGTCATCCTCAACCTGTTCCTGCTGCCCGTGTACGGACTCCACGGCGCCGTGCTCGCCACTGGGATCTCCACAGCGCTCTGCCTCGCCACGGTCCTGATCTTCAGCGGCCGCCACGGCATGAAGCTCGACGCCGGAACCTGGCTGCTCGCCCTCGCTCCCACCGCGCTGGGCTTCGGCATGTGGCCCGCGATCGTCACGACCGTTGGCCTCGCCGCGATCGCGTTCACGACCAATGCCGTATTCAACGCCGAAGAGCGTCGCGAGCTCGCCGCATGCGTCCGCGATTCGGTCGTTACGTTCCTGCCTATCCTCCATCGCCGCCGTTCGGTGTCGCCATGAAGTCGATGCACCCCATGCCGATGCGCGTCCTGTTTCTGGTCACCAGCATGCCCGTCGGCGGCGCCGAGACGCTGCTGATGAACCTCGTGCGGCGGCTCGACCGCAAGCGCTTCGCCCCCGAGATCGTGTGCCTGAAGGAGCCCGGCCCGCTCGGCGAGAAGCTCGCGTGCGAGATGCGCGTCCACTCGCACATGCTCTCGAAGAAAACCGATGTTAAAGTGCTGGCTCGCCTGTGGCGGATCATGCGCATCCCGCGGGCGGACGCGGTCGTCACCGTCGGCGCCGGCGACAAGATGTTTTGGGGCCGCCTCGCCGCACACATCGCGGGCGTGCCGGTGATCGCCTCGGCACTGCACAGCACCGGCTGGCCCGACGGCGTCGGCCGGCTCAACCGCATGCTCACGCCGCTGACCGACGCCTTCATCGGCGTAGCCGACGCCCACGGCCAGCACCTGGTCGACAACGAACGCTTCCCCGCCCACAAGGTGCGCATCATTTACAACGGCGTGGACACCGACCGCTTCGCCCCGCGCGACGCGACCGCGACGCGCACCGAGCTCGGCATCCCGCAGGACGCACCGGTTGTCGGCATCCTCGCCGCGCTGCGGCCCGAGAAGAATCACGAGCTGTTCCTCGCCGGCGCCCAGCGCATCCTCGCGGACGTGCCGAACGCGCACTTTGTCGTCGTCGGCGATGGCGACAAGCGCGTCGAGCTCGAAGCGCTCGCCGCGTCGCTCGGCATCGCCCAGGCCGTCCACTTCCTCGGCACGCGCAGTGACGTCCCCGAGCTCCTCGCCGCGTGCGACCTCGTGGCGCTCACCTCGCACAACGAAGCCGCCCCGGTGTCGATCCTCGAAGCCCTGAGCGTCGGCGTCCCGGTGCTCGCCTCGAATGTCGGCTCCGTGAGCGAAACGGTCGTCGAAGGCGAGACGGGCCGCTTGTTCCCCGCTGGCGACACGAACGCTTACGCCGCTGCCGCGATCGAGTTGCTCCGCGACGCCCCGCTGCGAAAACAACTCGGCGCCGCCGGCCGCCGCCTCGTCGTCGAGCGTTGGTCCCTCGACGCCATGGTCCGCGGCTACGAGCAACTGCTCGAAAGCCTATTTGAAACTAACAACCGACCCAAACAATCCAAAAGAACGTCACGCAGGGCGTCACGCTCACGTCGGCGTGGGCATGCCGAACCCTCGCTCAACATGGCCACGTCGGAAGACCTCCGTGGCCATGGCACCCCTGTTTTGGGTTCGCTTTCCGACCCCTCCAGCCTCCAGTCTGCAGCCTCCGGCCTGCTCCCCACGCATTCCGCCGCCGCCCCCGTGCCATTACCATAAGCTCTGTCCCGCCGTCCCCCCTCGCCCGGCATGATTACCGAAACGCTCCTAACGCTGATCGCTCGCTTCATCAGCGGCGCGAGCGTGCGCTGGGTCGAATCGCAACCCGACACCTGCCAGCGCGTCTACTTCGGCAATCACACCAGCCACCTCGACGTCATCCTGGTGTGGTCGGCACTGCCCACGCCCGTCAGGCGGCTCACCCGCCCGGTCGCGGCCAAGGACTACTGGACCCGCGGATGGCTTCGCCGCCACTTGGCCAAAACTTTCAACGCGATGCTCATCGATCGCACCGAGATCAAAGTCCACCAAAGCCCCGTCGATCTCATGATCCGCGAGATCGGCCGCACGCACTCGATTATCATGTTCCCAGAGGGCGGCCGCAGCGCCGGCGACGCCATCGGCGAATTCAAGAGCGGCCTGTACTACTTGGCCAAGAAGCGGCCCGAGCTCGAGTTGATCCCCGTTTACATCAACAACATGAACCGCATCCTGCCCCGCGGAGAGTTCCTGCCGGTCCCTTTGTTGTCGTCCGTCACGTTCGGTCCTCCGCTGTGGTTGGAAGCGGGCGAACCCAAGCCCGATTTCCTGGCCCGCGCACGCGAGGCGGTCCTCCGCCTCAAGGAGGCATGAGCGATGGCTAGTTATTGGGCGCTCGTCGCCATCGTGCTCGGCCTGCTGGGCGTCGCCACCTGGGTCGGCCGCTACCTGCGCACGCAAGAATCGCTGCACGTCGATCTCCGCGCCGTCGAGTCCTACAATGCCCGCATTCAGGCGTGGTGGTTCTTCGGCATCGTGCTCGCGCTGGCGTTCATCTCGCACGGACTCACCGTCACGCTGTTCGGCATCCTGTCGTTCTGGGCGCTGCGCGAGTTCGTCACCCTCACCCCCACGCGCATCGGCGACCACCGCGCCCTGTTCTGGGTGTTCTTCTTCTTCACGCCCATGCAGTTCGTGCTGGTGTGGTTCGACAACTACGGCCTCTACAGCGTGCTGATCCCGGTCTACGCGTTCCTATTCATCGCCGTGCGGGCCGCCTGCTCCGGCGACTACGACCGCTTCCTCGAGCGCATCGCGAAGGTCCAGTGCGGCCTCATGATCTGCGTGTACTGCCTCAGCTTCGCACCGGCCATGCTGTACCTGAAGCTCAAAGCCGAAGCGGGGGTGTCCGATCCGTACGCCCAATACCGCATGCTGTTTTTCTTCGTCACGATCGTGCTGTTCGCCGATCTCCTGGAGTGGGCGTTCAGCCGCATCTACGGCCAGCACATCATCGCGGAGAAAATCGACCCGCAGCTTTCGTGGGAAGGCGTGCTGGCAAGCGCCGGCTGTGCGGCCGTCGCGGGCGCTGCACTTTCGTGGGCGACGCCGTTTCCCTACTGGTGGCAGGCCGCCGCGATGTCGATGCTCATCGCGATCATGGCCGCGGCCGGATCGCTCACGATGGCCGCCATCAAACGCGACCGCGGCGAGCTGGTCAGCGGCAACTTCGTCGAAGGCCACGGCGGAGTCTTGAGCCGAATCGACTCAATCTGCTTCGCGGCCCCGGTGTTCTACCATGTCACGCGTTACTTCTTCGCGGACATCGGGTAGGAGCGGATTCACCACAGAGGGCACAGAGAAAGGCGGCGGAACAATTCGAGTAGGAGTAAGAGTAGGAGTATGACCAATGCATTGAAATCCTACTCATACTCTTACTCCTACTCTTAATCGAATTGGCTCCTCTCCCCCATCTGTGTCCTCCGTGCCTCCGTGGTAAACGATCCGGTCCGGCGAACTACCGCCAACTCCCGCCCGCCGGCGCTCCGATCGCTTCGCCCGGCGAAGCGTTCATCGTGTGCCGTAACGGCCGTGTATCCCAATCGCCGTACGCCCCACCGCCCGGCGTCGGCGTGATCGACGCCGAATCATCCTGCGACGGCCCCGTCGCCACCGCATGCTGCGGCTCGCGCCGCGGCGTCGAAACAAAGCTCGCCGGCACGGCCGTCGGAGTGGCCGGCATGATCGCGTCGCCCGGCCCGCCCGCCAGAATCGTCGCGGCATCCGCCGGCGGCGTCAGCGCGGGCCGGCCCGCCTTCACCCAATCGAGCCACGAATTCTGCAGGGCCAGCAGATGGTCGTACCCGTAATGCTCCCGCGTCGCCTTCCGCCAATCGCCGTGCGACATGCCATCGGCCAGGTAATTCAGAAACTCCCGCTTCCCCTTCTGCCCGATGAGAAACACCGCCAGCGAGTGCCCCTGCGCGTAGAGCGGCAGCACGTCGTCGGGGTACTCCTTCATCGCGAACATCGCGTCGAACGGAATGCTGCGCACTCGGCCCTGCGGCCCGCCCGCCCGCAAGAAGTCGAGCAGCATCCCCTCCTGCTTCGACACCTCGCTCACATGCTCCACGGTCGTGCACGCGCCCTCATCCGCCCATCGCGGCAACGGCTGGCGAAAGTGCGTCGCAAAAATCGTGTGCGTAATCTCGTGCGGCAGCACCGAATCGAGCACCCGCTCCCGCGAGCCCTGGATGTTCATCCGCCAGCCGAACACTTCGCCCTGGTCGAAGATAAAGCTGGTCGCCCCGCCGGCGCCAATTTTCGCCACCGTCGCATTGATGGGGCACGGCTCGGCCCATCGCGGCAGCTCCTTGCCAAGCCACTCGATCGCCAGCTGCTTCCGCCACACCTCGGCCGAGTCGCCGATCTCTTTCGCCAGCGCCGCCGTCGGCGCCGACACCGTGAAATTCGTCGTGCGATAACCGGCGGCCGCGAATGCCTGCCGACCACAACAGACGCTTGCAAGAAGAACTGCAACCGTCGCGAGGGACCGCAGGGTCCCAAAGAATCGAGCTTCCATGCTCTCGTACCTCTAGTGCGGGGGGAGGACGAATCCCTGTCCTCAACCGTGGCCGCGCTCGCGTACGTGCGTGCTCGGCAACACTTTCACGGTCGGGTCGGCGAGAGCAAACGCCAGGCCAAATCCTTCGGCCTGATGGTGCGCCGTCTCGCTACGGAAGTCGTGCAAAGGTGTAACGCGGGGGTCGAACCGACATCCTGCCTCAAGGCGGAAGACGCCCGCGTGCGGCGCCTCCCTCCCTCAAGGTTTGCAGAATTTACCAAGGCCGTCCCAAACCGCGAAGGTGAGTTCCCCCAATTCCCAAGTTTTACGCTAGCATCCCGTCATTGTGCGCCCGCCTTGGACAACCGAACGCCGCGGCGCGAAACCAACGAAACCACGGCCGCAAATAGCCCAGCAACGTAGGGGAACGTATACCCCCCGCGGCCAAACAGAGTCATCTCGGTTTCCAAGGGCACGTCCACAACAAAACTGCCGTCCTGATTTACCGGAAGTCGGTTCCGCACGGCCCCCGTCGGCGCAATTTCGCAGCTTACCCCCGTTCCCCCGCAACGAATCAAGTTGCGACGATTCTCAATGGCCCGAAACGTCGCCAGGCGTCGGTGCTGCTCCAAGGCCACGGGCTCCTCGAACGCCGATCCATTTATGAGGCAAACAAGAATCTCCGCTCCGCTCGCAACCGTGCGCCGGCTCAGCTCGCTGACAAGATCTTCATAGCACAGCAGAACCCCCACCTGCGCCCCGTCAACGATTTGAACGGGTCGGTCGCTCACGCCGCGCGACGTGTACTCACTGAGTTCGGCCCAGTCATGCAGCCCGGGATAGAAGTCTTCGAAAGGCACGTACTCGCCTATCGGCATCAGTTCGCGTTTGTGATACCGCCCCTGAAAGATTCCCTTCGGATCAACCAAATAGGCTGTCTGGAAATATGGTCCCTCGCCCCCAGCGCCGGGCTCGAAGCTTTTCCCGCCCGCCAGCAGCCAGGCGTTCATACCTTCAAGACATTCCGAATTCACAAACGGGGTGTGAACGAGCTTGATATCGCCCCGTATGTCCCCCAGGCTTTTGATTGCCGTCGAATAAGTCCCCAGGGTGGATTCGGGCCAGGCCAAGAGTTCGACGCCGAGTAGTCGATCCGACGCGGCCCGCATCTTGATCGTAGAGTCGTCATACGAGGGATCGACCTGGACGACGCCGACTCGCAATGATTTTTTGGCGATCGTCCGGGATTCGAAAGCCGCCAAACGCCACCAGCCGAACGCCAGCGTCGTGACAAGCAACAGCAGCGGTGCCGCTGTCGCCACGTGCTGAACAAAGTCGCGACGTGCCGCACGCGCGCCGAAATCGAGACTGACCGCGATCAGCACAAAACTAACGAGCGAGGCGCCGCCCAATTCTGCGATCTGGAGGACGGGCAGAAAGCCGGTTTGAGTATGTGCCAACGACGAGGGGAAGACGCGGGGCCAGAAGGTTTCCAGGGCTGCCCAGCCCAAGGCAACGACCCACAAGGGCCAGGGCGACGGTCGCCGCCGCGCGGTCTCCGTGCGGGTCGCCCATGTGGCAGCCAGTCCCAGAACTGCAAACGGGATGGCTTCCCACAGCACGAGCAAGCCGAAGACCGCCCACGGCTTGAAATCGTGCTCCTCGCAGGCGAGCGTGTTGGCAAGCATCCGCGGCGCCCATTTAATTGCGGTCGCGACGTAGCACACGCCAAAAGACAATCCGCCGACAAGGCCCCACCGCGCTCGTTGCCCGGACAACGCGGCGAAGAAGCAAATCATTCCGAGCCATGCGGCGGCGTACCAGCGCTCGTCATGCCAACTTGCCGCGACCGCCAGTGCGCCGACAAGCACTCCAATCGAACGGAATACGCCGGACACGAGGAAAACTCCAGCGCCTTCAATGGATAACGCCGCCCGCCCGGAGGCGAGCGGACCGAACTCAGCGGTCCGCTTCGCCTTGGCGGGAATCAGCGAATATTCAATCGTGTTATGGATTGCTAAAAACGACTTGTCCCGCGTAAACGACGTTCACGTTTGCCGTCTTACCTTTATTGACGTTAACAGCGAACGTACCCGGAAACGGAAGTTGCATGCCCGTGGTGTCATAGCCGTAGCCTGAGAGGGTGACCGAGCCCGCTTTCGTCTTGAACGTGGCGGTCTGCCCAGGCTGAATGAACTGTCCGCCGTTATTCAAAAAATCGGCAAAGCTTGATCCGGTCCCAGGGATTACGGCGATGATTTCGGTCGCGCTGGTGTTCTTGACCTTTACCGTCGCGTCCTTCTTCGTACCGCCGCCCCCGCCGCCCGCCAGCGCGCTTTGCGACATCGTGCCCACAACAGCGCAGGCCACTAACATCATCATGAACGTTCTCATCATCGATTCTCCGAAACTAGGATAGAGGGGAAATCAAACTGCAAACACAAAGTTGATCGCATGCCGCCGACCTTTCAGCGCTCGTAACGCTAGAAGTCCGCGGCGTCGCCTTCCGCGCGGGTGCAAAGTGCGCCGACAATATAGGCGGGAATCTGGTCGGAGAGGAACGAGACAGACCCGTCCGCAAACGCCGCGTACGCGCCGCCCGGATGCACGCTCAGGATGCCGTTCCGCCGACTGTTGACGGCTCCCGCGTCGTGTGAAATCGCAGTGACGCCGCTCGCCCAAAAACCGTCATCCTCTTCGGGAATATCGGCGGATTCCGCGACGGCCAAAGTATGGATCAGTCCGTCAGTCACTTGGCCGAAGCTAACAGCGCCCTTCATCGTGGGTGTGCTTACCAGGACGCCTCGATTAAAGATCCCCGAATCCCAATCTACCGACGCCTCGCCCGGCATCGTAGTCATCACGGTTCCCAGAATGCCGCCGTAATCGGTCTCGCCGGGAAACAATTCCTCGGAACTTGGGCACCGAAAAACGGCGAGCGGCGTGACGATCGCGGCGCGGTTCGCCGGGGCGTTCCAGGGAATGTTGAAATCAAGCCCGCCTTGGAGCGGGTTCTGCTCCAGGTTAGGCAGCACGAATGCTGCCCAAGAAAAGTCGACCGGAACCCTATCCTCGTCGTCCGCGCTGACCAGTCGACTCAACCGTCCCGGCGGCAGTTGCTTGTGGGCAGCGTGAAAGTTCGTCAACGCTACCACATGTTGACGTAAATTGTTCGCACAGGCCGTGCGACGCCCAGCTTCACGCGCCGATTGAATGGCCGGCAGCAACAAGCCTATGAGGATGCCCAGAATCGCAATGACGATCAGAAGTTCCACAAGGGTAAAGCCAATATCCCTTCGCTGTCCCTTGATGATTAATTTATGCGATGTCCCCTTCCGATCGTCGTGGGAGTCAACGGCTCCGACGTTCGCAGGGGAAAACCAGTTTTGGATCGTGATGGCACATTGAGGGTTAGGAAGCATGGGCGACATCCTATCGGCTTTCGCCGCCGCCAACCGGCAAGAAACCGGCAAGTCTCCGGAAAGGAACCGGCAAGTTGACACAGTCTCACTCGCCGCTTATGCTCCCTCGGCACAGGCATGATGCTGCAATGTGAATCATCTGAATCGAATAGGCCGTTGACGCACCGAAGCGCGGCGCTAACCGATCGCCAAGTTTTTGAACGCTCGCAGCATGCCATCGATCTCACCTCAAGGCGAAACAATTCGCACCCTCCGCGTCGCGCGTGGCATGACGCAGTTGGAGCTGGCACTCGCCGCCGGCGTCTCCGAACGCACGCTGCGTTCCGCGGAAAAAGGGCGCTCGCTGCACGCCGCATTCCTGCAATACATCGCCGGAGCGCTAGGCGTTCCCTTTCAGGAAATCATCGCACCTCATAGAGCCCTTAGCATGCGTCGCTGGGAGGACAAAGTCTCCAGGGTCATGACCGAGGTGCAGCGATCCATGCACGAACACGATACTTCAGGAATGCTCGACATTATTCACCGCAGCTTAGAAATGAAATTTCAGGGCGGCATTCCCGGCGTCCCTTCAGCCGACTTACTTGTGGGCGACTACCGTGGCGCTGATGGAGTCAAGCAATTCATCGATAATAACTCTGAATTTTGGGAACACTGCCCCCAAGCGCGCGTTGTCATTGAACCCCCCGCCGGCGGCGGCAACGTCGTTATCTTCCGAGGACGCCAGGAACACGCTCATCAGGACGGCGCCCTCGTTTGGGGAAGGTGGTCATTCATCTGCGAATTTGAAGACGATCGACTCATCCGAATCGACAACTTTCTCGCGCCCTCATGCGCGCCTCCAGAACTCGCCACCGCGTCTGCAGCGTCCATGTAGTCGATTCTCGGCCGGCCTCCAGATCCGACCCACCAGGATTCGCATGCCTGTAAACCGACGCCGCACCAATGTCATTGGCGCCTTCACACTCGTCGAGCTGCTCGTCGTCATCGCCATAATCGGCGTCCTCATTGCGATGTTGCTTCCCGCCATCCAGGCGGCCCGCGAAGCCGCCCGCCGCGTCTCCTGCGGCAACAACCTCCGCCAATTCGGCCTGTCGATGCATAACTACGTGGCCGCCCACAACGAGTTGCCGCCAGGCGCCCGGGCGAGCTTCAAACCGACGGGCGCCGACATCTTTGCCAACGCCAATTCGCTTTTGCTCCCCTATCTCGAGCAACCCGCCATCTCGAGCCGATATCGCCACGATCGAGAATTCTCGGATCAATGGCCCGAGGTCGTCCGCGCCCCGATCGAGATCATGACCTGTCCTAGCAACGGCTTCCAACTGATGCAAAACGCCATTTTCGCTCAGCTCGGCTTCGTTAGCGGAGACACCTACGCCACAACCGACTACGCGTACAACCGCGGCGCTGGCAACGCCTGGTGCGTCACGCAGGAGTACCCTACCCACGAGCGCGCCGTTTTCGACATCGGCGTCGCACTCAGCCTCCAGCAAGTAACCGACGGCCTCAGCGGCACCTTCGCCATGGGCGAGGCTGCCGGCGGCGACACCCAACCCATGTGCCTCGGCGCCGGCTGTACCCAAATCGACGACCCGCCGCTCAACGCCTCGGTCGCCTGGGTCATCGGCAATCTCGCGACCACCACCATGGCGCCGTTTCTCATGTCCTCGGTCTACGGCTCGACGATCGAGCCCCTCAACAAACGGCCGGTCACCAGCACCGTTCTGTACGAGCCCGGCGCCCTCGACTGTCACAGTTCCCCCGACGGCGGCCAGCATACCGTCAGCAATTTCCGCAGCGACCACCCGGGCGGCGCCCACTTCCTCATGCTCGATGGCGCCGTGCAACTCGTCGCCGACGCGATCGAAACGGCAACCTACCGTCGCCTCTCGTCCCCCGACGAGGAAGTCCCCGCCACCTTACCCTAGCGCCGCTCTCTACCGCCACTCGTGGCATAGCGTGCCCTCTCGTCCGACCTTTGCGTGTTGCCCTCGGGCCTCACTCTCGCTGCGTCTTTGCGCCTCTGCGTGAGAAAACTCCCACGATTTCCCGCAATCTCATCACGCAGTACTAGAACTTGTGCCAACGCTTTGGCTACAATCATATATGTACATTACTATACACGTTATCCTCATAACGACCTAAATCAAATAACCGCAGACGAACGCGGATAAACGCAGATGACAACCCCACCCATCTGCGTTCATCTGCGTAAATCTGCGGTTACTCCGTCCGTCAGCGCCGGCGACGATCGCGCCGCAACTAACGGACACAATCCCCCAAAGCGGACACGAAAACCTAAAAAGCGGACAGAATAGAACTAAAAGCGGACATTTCAACTCGAGAAGGAGTCGCAGCGCATGCCACAATTCCCCGAGAGAAACGCAGACCGCGACTCCACCGGGACGCCATTCTGTCCGCTCGGCGCAAGAAAACGCCGAGCCCGCCGGACACATAGAATCTGTCGGCGGCGGAGCCTCGGCAAATCGCGGGCGGCCGGTCTACGACCCCGCCTGGGCCGCCTTGAACTTGTCCGCCAT